>CAMDAX010000036.1 GCA_945888885.1 Nitrosovibrio sp. Nv4
TCCAACACTTGGGCTTTCTTCACTTCTTTTTGGCTCATGAGTTTGTCCATTTTAAATTTGTCCGCCAATGTTTTAAACAGGGGTGAGTTTAATCACCAGCGGACATTTCTACTTGGGAGAAACCGGACATTACTACTTTGCGCTAACAACCTCCTGCAATCGCCTTGACCCATCACTCTGTTAGGGGTAGAGTTGAATTTATATAATAAGGGGTGAAATGCTTATTCTTTTTAACCTGCTGGGGCAATAGTGAGCCCTTGGTGAACAATATATAATCAAAAAGGAATGATGATGAACAGAACAATTTCAGTGTTTGTGACAGGAATTATATTCCTGCTCTCCACCTCTACCTACACCTTGGCCCAGACTCCAACTCCAGCGCCGACTCCAACTCCAGCTCCAGTGCTGGCCCCACAGACAACAACCTCTGTTCCCGCAGCAGAGATAGAACGGAAAAAGAAAGATGGCCATGAGCGAAGGGCCCATCGTAAGGAGGATAGAGGTGATCGCAGGGACAATGACGGGGATCGCAGAAGCGATGGAGGGGATCGTAGGGATGATAAGGGAGATCGCAGGGACGGTCGCAAGGGGGAACATAGAGCAGATCATAGGGATGGCCCTCGTGAAGAACGCAGGAGAGATGATCACGGAGAGAAAAAGCGTGGACTGGATCGGGCTGATGAAGCAGCCGGCGAGCATGGTAAACATGGACGCGACAATGCCCGTGGCCATGGTAATCGCGGCGATCATGGCAAACAAGGTAAACACGGACAGAACTAAGAGGGGTTCCTAAAATGAAAATTTCTTTGATCACTGGTATGTTGCTAGCAGCTTCGCTCACCATCGCACAAACGAATAATGCATTTGCTGATGAACTGGGTGCTCTGCTGCTCGATAACAAGCATGTCATTCCCTATCTACCTGCAGATGTAAAGGTCACAGCAGGAACGAGTTTTCGTTGTGATGAGAATGGCGGCACGACAAAAGACACCACCATCCGCGGTCGTTGCATGAATTACAGCAGCGCGGCAACCGGCACATTGTGGAGGGTGCGGTTCGTATATGAAGGACAGGCTGATCGGGTTTTCAAGTATGAGAAACGCGGTAGCCTTGAAGTACTGACCCCATGGGTTACGTTTGACCCGGATGACAGCGATGTCTACGGTCCGCCCCTGTCTGTTTCCAGCGGAGCTAAACAGCAGTATGTACGCAATAGAGAAAGTACTGGCAAAGAAAGTACCAGTGCTCCTGCGAATAGTTCCGGGGCATCTCAAAATTCTCAGTCCAAACCCGCTACTGCAACTGCGACTGCGGTAGATTGCAGCGGATTAGGTCCCTACGCAAGAATTGCCTGTGAAGCAGGCAATGCGAGTGCAAATGAAGCACTTAAAAATGTAACCCTACCCCGATCAGCCGTCTCGGCAACAGATTGCAGCGGATTAAGTGCCTACAAAAGAATAGCCTGTGAGGCAGCTAACGCAGCGGCAAACGAAGCCATGAGAGGCTCCGGCAAGTAATTTCAGCGAGAGACGTTATATCCATTGGCGGCAGCGCAGAGAGGGTTGTTTTTCAGAACGCCTTTAACTCCGTGCTGCCGTTATCCCCGGCATCAACCCGGGCGCCTCTTTCAGCAAGAATTCCCTGAACGCTTGCGCTACGCTTGAAAGACGCTTATTTTTCCGATGCACCACATGCCAGTGGCGCATGATGGGGAAATCCTGCACATCCAGCACTTTGAGCCGTTTCGTTTCCAGCTCTAACTCGGCTGTGTGCAGCGACATAATACCTAATCCCATGCCTGCCTGTACCGCCTGCTTGATCGCCTCATTAGTGTCCGTTTCCATGCCACGGTTGATGTTGATATGGTGGACTGCAAAAAAACGCTCCATCGCGCCACGAGTGCCAGAACCGGGTTCGCGCACCAGGAAAGTTTCCTGCTCCAGCCTTTTTACCGGAATCTTGCGCAACTTGCACAGTGGGTGACTCGGCGGAGCAATGACTACCAGCGGATTTTCCATAAAAGATACCGTAACGATGTCCAGATTGTCCGGTGGCTGACCCATGATGGCGAGGTCGGTTACATTGTCAGCCAGTTGCTTTAGCACGGTTTCACGGTTGGAAACGTTAAGACTCACGGTAACGCCACTGTAGCGCTGACAAAATTTGGCGAGCAGGTGCGGAGCAAAGTAATTGGCAGTACTCACTACTGAAATATTGAGCTTGCCACGTTCCAGGCCTTTCAGTTCGTCCAGCGCCAGCTCCATATCAGCCAGTTGCTGAGAAATAGCCCGGCTATAATGATAGAGTTCGCGCCCAGCGTCGGTCAGATAGATTTTCTTACCCATTTGCTCAAACAGCGGCAGACCAATGTTGTCTTCCAACTGTTTGATCTGCATCGAGACCGCCGGCTGGGTCAGATAAAGCTCCTCGGCAGCACGCGAGAAACTCAGGTTACGGGCAACCGATTCGAATACTTTTAATTGTCTTAAAGTAACATGCAGCATAGCTTGGATACGATATAGATAATGATAAGCTTAATCTTATCATAATTATCATAATTATTAATTTGTTCTTATGGTTCTCCGTCTATATAGTGGTAACTGAAATTTGCAAATGGTCATGTTCGTAACACGATCTCCCAATTTCTCCTTCTGCGGGGAATGAGCGAGATTTAACTGGAGGAAACGCTATGGCAGTGAAAACATATAACGCCGGTGTAAAAGAATATCGGCATACTTATTGGACACCGGATTACACCCCGCTGGATACTGATCTACTGGCCTGTTTCAAGATCACCCCGCAGGCAGGTGTACCCCGTGAAGAAGTGGCCGCTGCAGTAGCTGCCGAATCTTCTACCGGTACCTGGACCACCGTGTGGACCGATCTGCTGACCGATCTGGACTACTACAAAGGCCGCGCTTACCGCATTGAAGACGTGCCCGGTGATGATACCTGCTTCTACGCTTTCGTAGCTTACCCGATCGACTTGTTCGAAGAAGGTTCCGTGGTTAACGTACTGACTTCGCTGGTGGGTAATGTATTCGGCTTCAAAGCCCTGCGCGCCTTGCGTCTGGAAGATGTGCGCTTCCCCATCGCTTACGTGAAAACTTGCGGTGGCCCCCCTGCCGGTATTCAGGTTGAGCGTGATCGCTTGAACAAATATGGCCGTGCGCTGTTGGGATGTACCATTAAACCCAAGCTGGGCCTGTCTGCCAAGAACTATGGCCGCGCTGTATACGAATGCCTGCGTGGCGGTCTGGATTTGACCAAGGATGACGAAAACGTCAACAGCCAGCCGTTCATGCGTTGGCGTGACCGTTTCGAATTCGTGGTGGAAGCTTGCCAAAAGGCCGAGCGCGAAACTGGTGAACGCAAAGGTCACTACTTAAATGTAACCGCACCGACCCCGGAAGAAATGTACAAACGTGCCGAATTTGCCAAGGAATTGGGCGCGCCGATCATCATGCATGACTACTTGACCGGCGGCTTGACTGCTAACACGGGTCTGGCAAACTGGTGCCGTAACAACGGCATGCTGTTGCATATCCACCGTGCCATGCACGCGGTGCTGGATCGCAATCCGCACCACGGTATTCATTTCCGCGTACTGACCAAGATCCTGCGTCTGTCCGGCGGCGATCACCTGCACTCGGGTACCGTGGTTGGCAAACTGGAAGGCGATCGTGAAGCGACACTGGGTTGGATTGACACCATGCGCGACAAATTCATCAAGGAAGACCGCAGCCGTGGTCTGTTCTTCGACCAAGACTGGGGTTCCATGCCTGGGGTGTTCCCTGTTGCTTCCGGCGGCATTCATGTGTGGCACATGCCCGCGCTGGTTGCTATCTTCGGCGATGATGCCTGTCTGCAATTTGGTGGCGGTACGCTGGGACATCCATGGGGTAACGCCGCTGGTGCAGCAGCCAATCGTGTCGCACTGGAAGCCTGTGTGGAAGCGCGTAACCAGGGCGTGGAGATAGAGAAGGAAGGTAAGTCCATCCTGACCAAAGCCGCTGCCCATAGCCCCGAACTGAAGATTGCCATGGAGACATGGAAAGAAATCAAGTTCGAGTTTGACACCGTCGACAAACTGGACGTAGCCCACAAGTAAACAATCAGGGCGGGCAGTGATTTGAATCTGGAACCCAACCCGCCCTACAATCAAATTCAAGGAGTGAATCATGAGTGAAGTGATGGATTACAAATCGCGCGTAAGCGATCCGGCTAGTCGAAAGTTCGAGACCTTCTCTTACCTGCCTGCGATGACTGAAGAAAATATCAGAAAGCAGGTGACCTATCTGGTGAGCAAGGGCTGGAACCCCGCGATTGAGCATACCGAGCCGGAGTACCTGATGGACTCCTACTGGTACATGTGGAAACTACCCATGTTTGGCGAAACCGACGTGGACCACGTACTGGCTGAAGCTGAAGCTTGCCACAAAGCCAATCCGAACAACCATGTGCGTCTGATTGGTTACAATAATTTCAACCAATCTCAAGGCACAGCCATGGTGATTTACCGCGGTAAAACCATTTAAGCAGCGGCCAGGTTGCTCAAAAGCCCCCGCTGCCCGCATGGGTCGGGGGCTTTTGCTTATCCGCAAATAACCAATGACATTGAGGAACTCAACATGAGCACGATCATTGACCAGTACCGAGTTACCACAGAACCCTACTATCGTGCCGTTGCCGACGAAGTGGAATTGTACGAAGCCGCCTATTCTGTGCGCATGCCCATGATGCTCAAAGGCCCGACCGGTTGCGGCAAAACCAGATTTGTCGAATACATGGCATGGAAACTGAAGAAACCGTTGATCACCGTGGCATGTAATGAAGACATGACCGCCTCCGATCTGGTCGGTCGTTTCCTGCTCGACGCCCAGGGTACACGCTGGCAGGATGGCCCCCTCGCCGTCGCTGCGCGTTATGGTGCAATCTGCTACCTGGATGAGGTGGTTGAAGCACGGCAGGACACGACTGTGGTGATCCACCCGCTGACCGACAACCGTCGCGTATTGCCGCTGGAGAAGAAGGGCGAGTTGATCCACGCCCACGCCGACTTTCAATTGGTGATTTCCTATAACCCCGGTTACCAGAGTCTGATGAAGGATCTGAAACAATCAACCAAACAACGCTTCGGCGCGATGGATTTCAATTATCCCGACCATACCACTGAAACGGAAATTGTCATGCATGAAACCGGTGTGAGCGAAGCAGTAGCCGACAAACTGGTTTCTATCGCCGAGCGTGCGCGCAATCTTAAAGGACACGGCCTGGATGAAGGTATTTCCACACGTATGCTGATTTACGCCGGTAGCCTGATCGCCAAGGGAGTAAATGCGCACGCTGCCTGCCGCGTCGCGTTGGTACGTCCGATTACCGATGACCCTGACATGCGTGATGCGTTAGATGCAACCGTGACAACCTTCTTCTGAGAATAGATTCCGGCGGTTGTTTCGTGGCAGAAGACTGAGTACAAGTAAAAAGGCGGACACAGCATGAGTATCAATCTCGACGACTACAAGGAATTACTGGAGGACTTGGAACCGGAATCTATCGCCTTATTGCATGGTACTTGGCCGGAAGCCACCAGGATCTTTTCCCCGCGCGGCCTGGACAATTACCTGAAAGGCGCTTCTGCATTGCGCGGTCTGGGGCGCGGTCGCGGACTGGTGGATGCCTGGATCGATGAGGCCCCTCAAGTAGCCAAAGAGGTGGGCGAGGATGTCGTGGGCGAGCTTGCAACGGCGGCTTTGATGCTGGCTTCAAGAACCTCCGGCGCAGTAATCGAACTCGTACTCACTACTGCACCCACAGCAGCCAAACGCCTGGGCGATGCACAACTGTTCCAGCAATACCTGCAATTCCTCAACACCCTGATCGCACAGGCGCCGCGTGGTGTGCGCCCCATGCTGGATAAACTGGATGTGCTGTTCGGACAACTGACCCTGGGCGGTCTGCGCCGCTGGGCATTGTGGGGCGCGCATGCGCACCGCACCAATTATGAAGAACAGATCAAGTATTTCAGCTTGGCTTCCAAGGAATCGCTGGCGGTGCTGCAGAGAGAACGCAAGGGCACCCTGTTCGTGGATGTGCAGCGCCGTATCAATATGTACCTGCGTGCATTGTGGGCGCGGGATTTTTTCATGAAACCAACTTCTGGCGATTTCGAGACACGCGAGGGCTACCAGCCTTTTATCGAAGATTATTTCATCCACCTGCCGGATGCCTATGATGCGTATGGCGATATCGCTGCCAATGAAGTGTATCGCGCGGCGGCAACCCACGCTGCTGCGCACTTGGTGGAAACAAAAAACCCTATTTCTGCCGAGGCGCTTAATCCGCTGCAGATAGCGGTGATTTCAGTCATTGAGGATGCGCGCGTTGAAGCGCTCTCAATCTGCCGCTTTCCAGGCTTGCGCCAGATCTGGGCAGCATTGCACAGCGCCACGCTGGAAATGAACGTGAGCATCGGTGATTACCTTAACCGTCTGGCGCGTGCGCTGCTTGATCCGTCCTATCAGGATAATGATGCATGGGTAACTGAAGGCCGTCTGCTGTTCGCTCAGGCACAGGACAAGCTTGATAGCCACCATATATCCTGGGAAATTGGTGTTCAATTAGCACACAAAATCAAAGACAAAAAAATCCCTTTTAATCCACGTACCGATCGATTGACTGCACCCTATCTGGATGACAACCGCTATTTCTGGGAGTTTGAGGAATTCGATTTTGAGAAATCGCTGTCCGCCGGCTATGGCGCGCCCAAACAGGTGCGCAAGTATATCAATGTGATGGAGTTTGCCAACGAGGTGGAAGTAGAAGGTGCCGGCGATGATGCGCAGGAAATCTGGGTAATGGGAACGGAATTCTTCCCATATGAGGACGCAGGCGTTTCCTACAATGAGTCGGAAGGCAAGGAACCGGTATCGCAGCCTTACCATTATTCCGAGTGGGATTACCAGATTCAGCTGGAACGCCCTGCCTGGGTAACTGTGCAGGAAAAGCGCGCTAAATCTGGCGATACGCAGCTGATCGATGACATCACCATGCAGTACCGGCGCGAGATTTCACGCATGAAATTCCTGCTCGATGCAATGCAGCCACAAGGTGTGCAGCGTATCCGCAAACTGGAGGACGGTGACGAGATTGATCTCAACGCCGCCATCTCCTCCATGATCGACATGCGCATAGGGATGCAACCCGATCTGCGTTTCATGATGCGCTCGGTCAGGAAGATTCGCGATATTTCTGTGCTGGTACTGCTTGATCTGTCCGAATCCACCAATGAGAAAGTAACAGGACAGGATTTCTCGGTGCTGGAACTCACCCGTCAGGCTACCGTACTGCTTGCCAATGCAATCAACAAAATCGGCGACCCTTTCGCCATCCATGGCTTCTGTTCCAATGGCCGTCACGATGTAGAGTATTATCGCTACAAGGATTTTGATCAGCCTTACACTGAAGTGCCCAAAGCGCGGTTGGCAGGTATGACCGGACAACTCTCCACCCGAATGGGTGCGGCCATTCGCCATGCCAATCACTACCTGAAGCTACAGCGCTCATCCAAGAAACTGCTGCTGGTGATCACCGACGGTGAACCGGCAGATGTGGATGTACGCGACCCGCAATACCTGCGTTATGACACCAAAAAAGCAGTAGAAGAAGCGGGCCGTTCTGGTGTCATTACCTATTGCATGAGCCTCGACCCACGCGCAGATCAATATGTGTCACGTATTTTTGGAGCAAAAAACTATATGGTCGTGGATCATGTAGAGCGACTGCCGGAGAAATTGCCATTACTTTATGCGGGACTAACACGATGACAAAACAATATTATGCGGGAATTGACCAGGATGAAAATGGGGGGCTGACACACCTTGGTCGTATGGTGCGCGATGCCTGGGTGTTCGGCATTCTGCCCGAGTCAGAAACATGCGCCGGATGGGATGGCTCACAAATGCAGAACCTGTATGAGCAAATATATGCCGCCTGGGAACCCTATGCGCATCTGCCCAGCCGGTTACCAGATGATCTGCAGCGGCGGCATGCACAACTCTATGCGCAGGCGGTTGTTTCCGCCAAGAGTGCGGGTTGGGATGCGGAACTAGGAGAAGACGACTAAGGAACCTAAGCCCGAGGCGCAGGAAACTTGATTACCCGCGCCGGACCATCGAACTTCGCTTTGCTGGCCAATGCTTGCAGCGCACGCGGGAACTCTGTTTGCAGACGTGCCATGATAGCCGCTTGACCGTGACGGTAATAAACGGCGTCGTACTCTACCGGTTGATCAAGAGAAGTGCGCGCCTGTGATCGGAAGTTACGCCATGCGATGTCAATCCAGCATTTGCGCTCTCCGTCCAGGAATACGAACTCTTCTGCATCCAGAATGGCCAAGTACTGCATCGCGCGAATGGGAACGAACAAATTGCCACTCGCACTGCGGGCAAGCAGCGTAATTGCCAGATTGTAGGTGGTGGCCGGCAGAAAACGGGGTTCATAGTTTGCTTCCTGGTCGCGATAGCAGATAATTTCCATTCTTGTCATTCCTCCAGAAAGCGGTTGTGCAAATTGTATAGCGATATGCAAGGAACAGGTATACCCGACTCCCTTAATTCAAATTCCAGTTCGAAAGTGAAACGAGGCGATGACGAACGAACGCCGCAGACAGCACCCCCGGAGGACCTCCTTCAAGGAAAATAGTACGGCCAGGCGCGAGTGAAGATATCAATGAAGTGTCACCAATGAAATTGAATTGGAATAAGGAAACATTTTTTGTGGGCAACAAAATATTGTGACGAAATCTGGATTTTTAAAGGTGCCCTGATGCGCCCTACCCGTTTGGAGAAACCTGCACCCAGTCGCAACGACTGGCAAACCATTCGCACCCTGCTGCCTTATTTATTGGAATTCAAGGGCAGAGTAGCATTGGCATTAATACTGCTACTGATAGCCAAACTTGCCAGCGTTGCAGTACCTCTGGTGCTGAAAGAAATCGTCGATGCTCTCGACCAGCCGCGGGCCATGCTGGTGCTGCCGGTACTGCTGCTGGTGGGGTATGGGGCATTGCGCCTGTGCAGCACGCTGTTCGGCGAATTACGCGATGCAGTATTTGCTAAGGTTACGCAACGGGCGATCCGGCGCGTAGCCATCAGAGTATTTGGGCATCTACATGCACTGTCGCTGCGCTTTCACCTGGAGCGCCAGACCGGCGGAGTGTCGCGCGATATTGAACGCGGCACACGTGGCATTTCTTTTCTGCTCAATTTCATGCTGTTCAACATCCTGCCGACACTGCTGGAAATCGGTCTGGTAGCGGCGATTCTTCTTTCCAGATATGACGTCTGGTTTTCGGTGATCATTTTCATAACGCTGGTGGCCTATATTGCATTTACCCTGTTCATCACCGAATGGCGCATGATCTTCCGCCGCACGATGAACGATATGGATTCGAAAGCCAATACCCGCGCCATTGATAGTCTGTTGAATTATGAGACGGTAAAATATTTTGGTAATGAAGCGTGGGAGGCGCGGCGCTACGATGAACACATGCAAAAATGGGAAATTGCGGCCGTGCACAACCAGACTTCACTCGCTGCACTCAACGCTGGCCAGAGTGCCATTATTGCAATCGGTGTGACTCTGTTGATGCTGCTGGCGGCTGACGGCGTGGTTAAAGGTAGCATGTCACTGGGTGACTTGGTGCTGGTCAATGCTTTCATGCTGCAACTGTACATGCCGCTGCATTTTCTCGGCTTTGTTTATCGTGAAATCAAACATTCACTGGCGGACATGGAAAAAATGTTCAGCCTGCTGGCAGAAAACAAGGAGATCAAGGATAAGACAGACGCAATTGATCTCGTCCCAGGGGAGGCAGCCATTCGCTTTGAAAAAGTGAGTTTCAGCTACGATCTCAATCGCCAGATTCTATTTGATGTGAGCTTCGAAATTCTCGCTGGATGCAACGTGGCAGTGGTTGGGCATAGCGGGTCGGGCAAATCCACGTTGGCGCGCTTGCTGTTCCGCTTCTATGATGTAACCACTGGCCGTATTCTGATAAATGATCAAGATATCCGTGATGTTACCCAGAAAAGCCTGCGGGCAGCCATTGGTATCGTTCCGCAGGACACAGTGCTGTTCAACGATAGCATTTATTACAACATCGCCTATGGGCGCCCCGACGCAGGCCGCGAGGAAGTATTTGAAGCTGCAAGATCGGCGCACATTCATGATTTCATTGAGAGTTTGCCGGATAAATATGAGACCACTGTGGGAGAACGCGGACTGAAACTTTCTGGCGGGGAAAAACAGCGCGTTGCCATCGCCCGGGCGATCCTGAAGAAACCAAAGATTCTCATTTTTGATGAAGCCACCTCGGCGCTGGACTCAAAATCGGAGAAAGCCATACAGACAGAACTGAAGCGTATCGCCGCGAATCGCACCACACTCACTATCGCTCACCGCCTCTCCACCATTGCTGACGCCGATCAGATACTGGTAATGGATAAGGGCAGCATCATCGAGCGCGGCAGTCATCGGGAGTTGCTAGCGGCGAATGGTACCTATGCGCATATGTGGGAACTACAACAGCAGGAAGAGCAAACACGGCTATAATTGGTACATGGCCCAGAGTAGAAACCGAATGTTAAAGGGCGGATTCAAGTTTGAAGTCCAGCTATCGGAGAAGGATATCTGCACGATATCTTAGAATACTCTCCTGGAATTGATATAAAGTTCTTTCCCTATCATCTGATTTTTGTTAGTTTATCTGGGATAGATTCTCTAATTCGCGGATAGCGAATAGATTCTCTCAAGCGGAGAAAAAAATGAATAAAGTAATCCTCGTGCTGGGCATCATGTTTGTGTTTATCGGTAGTGCCTTCGCACAACAGGGTGGCCTGAATCTCAAATCCCGCGCCGCAATAATTTTTGATGCGCAGCAAGGGCATGCCCTCTACAGTAAGAATATAGATGCCATCATGCCGATCGCTTCCATTACCAAGCTGATGGCAGCAATGGTAGTGCTGGATGCGCAGCTGCCGATGACTGAAGAGATTGCCATTGATTCCGCTGACATTGATGTCCACAAGAACACTCGCTCGCGTCTGCGGGTAGGCGCCAGTCTTACCCGCCAGGAGCTGCTACGACTGGCATTGATGTCTTCCGAGAATCGCGCGGCGGCAGCGTTGGCGCGCACCTATCCTGGTGGTATCGAAGCATTCATGACGGCGATGAATAACAAGGCATTTGAACTTGGCATGGGTAACAGTTACTTTGTTGACTCCACCGGTCTGAGGAGCGCCAATGTTTCTACCGCGCGTGATCTGGTGAAAATGGTTGAAGCCGCGTATGGCTACGACATCATCCGTAAATTTTCCACCACCGACACCTATGCAGTAGATCCTGCTGATAATGGACGCAGCATACAATTCACCAACTCCAATAGTCTGGTGCGTAGTGGCAACTGGCAGATTGGCATATCAAAAACAGGCTTTCTCAACGAAGCTGGACGCTGCCTGGTGATGCAGGCAAACATAACCGGCAAGCCGATCATCATCATACTGCTTGATTCATTCGGAAAGAATACCCGTAGCGGTGACGCCAACCGTATTAAAAAATGGATGGAGGCCAGCCTCGCTCGCAAACGTAGCAGCTAAATACTCTTCTTCAGAGTGAATAATACGGCAGGATGCTAGTGAGGATGTATATCAACGAAGTGTCACTAATGAAATGGAATTGGCAGCAAACCCATTTTCCTGTCGCCAACATTCACTTGGTTCGTTATTCTGATTTCAGTTAGAGATAGTAGCGGGACAAATCAAAGTAACTGAAACGCGAGAATGGCGACAATCGTAGGCGGTAATGCAGCAACCAGCAAGCCCAAAGGATGGATCGCTTCATCCTCGAACGAGCCTTTGAGGATGGAAAAGCCTGCCGGGTTCGGAGCGTTGGCAATGACCGTCAGACCACCGCCGGTGACTGCACCGGCAACGAGTGCATACTTGAACTCAGCGCTGGGTGCATCCATCAGAGAACCAAGATACGTAAGTGCCGCATTGTCAGTGATCGCTGTAAGCATAGTGGCGCCAAAAAAAAGTGTGGTGTTGTCCATTCCGGCCAGCATGGGTTGCAGCCACCATTTTTGTTGCCCTCCCAAAACAACCAGACCGGCAAGAAAAAAAGCGACCAGCAATCCTTCGCGCAGGATCAGTCGGTCCTGGAAGCGTTCATAGGCGTGAGCGAAGCCGAGAAAGAACAGCAGCAAACCCATGAAAACTACCGGGTGATGGGCAAACACCACTACGCCAGCCAGGAAAAAAAGATGTACCAGTACCACCGGTAGAGGGACACCGGTTTGCCCAGATTGCTCTTCACCCTGCATTTTTGACAATTCGCGCTGGAACAGCAAGGTGGCCGCCAAGGCATTAACCAGCACTGCCAGTGCAGCTTTCCAGCCAAAGGTGGTGAACATGAAAGTGATATCCCAGCCCCATTTGCCAGCAACCATCAGTACCGGTGGCGCAGCGTAGGGCGTCAGCGTTCCGCCGATCGAGATGTTGACGAACAACACACCAAGAGTGACGTATTTAAGCCGGGTCGAGATTCCCTTGGAGTAATAGCGTTCAAATAAAATCAGTGCGGCTAATGTCATGGCTGCCGGCTCGGTGATAAAGGAACCCAGTAGCGGCACAAACGATAATGTAATGAAGTAGAACGCCTTCTCACGTGACCAAGGGATGAGCCGCGCGATAGTCTTGACACCGAGCTTCGCGAATTGCAGGATCGGACGACTGCCCGCAATCACCATGATGGCAAATACGAACATCGGCTCGATAAAACTCTGCCCGTCAAGGTAAGCGATGGCAGCCTGCTTGCCATCTATGATCATCATTGCTACGACCAGCACCATCGCCCAAAACCCAAAAACCACCTCGACCTCACCTAGCAAGTGCCAGACGCCAGCGTGGGCCGGGCGTGTGTGCGCCAGGTGCTCGAAGAATTTAGTCGAGAAAGTGTGAATGACTGCAATGCAGAACAGCACCGCACCGATTATTTCTATTGGGATAGGACTCATTTATCGTTGGTAGGAAAGTTTACGCTCTGGTTTTCTATCAGTGCAAGCAGCAATTACTGCCTGTGAGTAAATCGCAAACGAATTGCAAGTAGCAAGTATTTTGCAATTCAGGCCAGGCCAAAAGTTTATTGACAGACAGGAGTTGCTGAGCATGTCAAGCTGACGAACTAATCATACCGGATATGATGCTTGAAAGTTCGAAGTTCTGGGAATACCGACCACTTTGACTATTGCCCAATCTGACTCAGAGAAAATAAGGATAATAATTCGAGGCTGATTGTTCGCAGTAACAGCAGTAAGTCTAGCGGGTTAAAGTCCCGTCCGGGGAGTTGTCCGTACACCCCGGTAGCATGAGGAAGCGGCGTCGTGGTAACACGGGGTCGCGAGTTTCCAAACAGCAAGAGAGCAGGCCGTAACGCAAGTGAACCTAGACGTAGCCTCGTAAACGAATTGGAGAAGCCGACCCTGCGGTCAGAAGGGGAAGGCCGCTGGATGGATGCTGAAATAACGGAAGTGGCATCCATCGACTCCCGGGGTAGCAGGGTCGGCATGTTATCGAAGATTTATTGCCCAGTGCTGGAGGCCCGTTCTGGGGGTGGGGAGACCACCGACCGCTGCGTATAAGGAAACGAAAACGCAGCGGCTCAGAACGGGAGTCGGAGGGGTTCATAGTACCGTTTGAGTTCGAGGGACAACATAACCCCGGACGAGGGAAGGAACCCTGCTTTGTTCATGCAACCAAAGAGTGGAGGAGAAGGGGATTGCCATGTCGCTAACAACCCCTGATGTAATCAGGACACTACAGAGGAAGCTTTACACCAAGGCCAAGCAAGAACCGGCCTATCGTTTCTATGCGCTATACGACAAGGTATGGCGGGCAGACATCCTCATGTTTGCCTACCGCCTTGTCCGTGCCAACCAAGGAAGTCCCGGCGTTGATGGGATCAACTTCGAGGACATAGAGCAAAAGACAGGGATAGACACGTTTTTGTCGGAACTAGCCCAAGACCTGAAAGACAAGACTTATCACCCAAGTCCGGTGCGGCGCGTCATGATACCCAAAGCGGACGGCAGTCAGCGCCCGTTGGGGATACCGACGATCCGCGACCGGGTAGCCCAAATGGCGGTGAAGCTCGTCATCGAACCGATATTTGAAGCGGATTTCTGCCCGAACTCCTACGGGTTCCGGCCAAAGAAATCCGCCCATGATGCGGTCGATGAAATAGCGAATGCGCTTCATCAGGGTTACACCAACGTCATAGATGCCGACCTGTCGAAATACTTTGACAGCATCCCTCACGCCGAACTGCTGGCCGTCGTAGCCGAGCGCGTAGTTGACAGTGCGATACTGCATGTAATCAAGCTATGGCTCAAAGCACCGGTCATCGGGGAGGACAAGGACGGCACCAGGAAGAATATGGGCGGCGGCAAAACAAACAGCAAAGGTACGCCGCAAGGCGGAGTCATCTCGCCGTTGTTGTCGAACTGCTACCTGCATTTACTTGACCGGATATGGGAGAGGCATCAACTACGCTGGAAACTGAAAGCGCGCATCGTCCGTTATGCGGACGATTTTGTGGTGCTGTGTGCGGGTGCAGTTGATGCGCCGCTGGCCGCAGTGCGGCATGTGCGGGATCGCCTTGGTCTCACGCTGAATGAGAGCAAGACCCGCATTGTTGATGCCAGACAAGAAAGCTTCAACTTCTTGGGCTTTGCAATCAGGGTGAGCAAGGGATTGAAGTCGGGCAAAAGTTATCAGCATATCTGCCCAGCACCGAAATCTCTTGCGAAAATCAAAGAGCGTATAACGCAACTGACCGCACGAGAGCGCACACCGATACCGCTGGAAGATATTGCCGGGAGCATGAACGTCACCCTTCGCGGGTGGGCGAACTACTTCCACTATCGCAATTCCAGCGGCGTATTGGACAAGGTGAGGATACATGCAGAAGAACGCCTGCGCACACACCTGATGAAGCGCCACAAGGTCAAGGATCGTGGGACGGGCATTAGCCGTTTCCCGAGCCAACAGCTTTATACGCACTATCGGCTAT
>CAMDAX010000037.1 GCA_945888885.1 Nitrosovibrio sp. Nv4
GCTATAGTGATCAGGAGCTGCTCAGCATATTCCATCAGGGACAGAAGCAATATGCTTCACATAAAGTCCGGATGTATGGCTGCAATCTTTACCTTCTTAAAATCGTCGATTGAAAGCTTGGCAAAAGTGGGCGTCCATGTATGGACCCCTCAGTCAAGACAATAATGCATCTAGTTTAAGAGGGTAACCTTGCATATGCAGCGGAACGGCGCTGCCCCGATTTCCTGTTTTTTTTTTGTTTCTATTCCTGAGTGAGTTTTTTCTTTCTCATTGTATTTGTCCACAATCTGCCGCTGCCCAAAAAACAGCCAAGGGAAAATTTGCACCCGGCAAGCCTCCCACGCTGACTAACGTCACAGATTTACCGCGAAAATAAACACGTCATACAATTCAAGCCGCCGTCGCTAGAAATAGCCCGACGGTTTTTGTTTGCGAGCAAGGAATAGGCCAAAACATATCCAGACCGTAACCCCGGCGTAACCCCGATAAAATTTGGCTACAGGTAAAAACCTGTAACTCATTGATTTATTGGTGCCCTGAACACGAATCGAACGTGTGACCTACCCCTTAGGAGGGGGTCGCTCTATCCACTGAGCTACCAGGGCGGAAGTGGCATTTTACGCTATTATTCCATTATGAATAAACCCGAGCAGGCCTCTGATGCAACTCCTGCACTGCGTGGAAAACTGCCGTGCACCGTAGTTGTCCTTGGCCTGGTCAGTTTCTTCAACGATTTCGCTTCTGAAATCGTCATTCCGCTCATTCCGATTTTACTGGCGACCGTGCTGGCCGCCGGCCCGGTGGTGCTGGGACTGATCGAGGGCGTTGCCAATGCGGTGGCAAGCCTGCTCACATTATGGTCGGGACGGCATTCCGATGTCATGAGCGGTCGGCGCAAGGGACTGGCGGTAATGGGCTATACGTTGTCCAATTGCACCCGTCCATTACTGGGGTTGGCTGGTTCCTGGCCGATGGTGCTGGTGTTACGCAGCATTGACCGGGTTGGCAAGGGTCTGCGCAGCGCGCCACGTGATGCGTTGGTGGCGGATGCAACGCCACCCCACATGCGCGGCTACGCCTTCGGCTTTCACCGTGCGCTGGATAACGGTGGGGCGGTGGCAGGGAGTCTGGCAGCGGCGGCAGCGCTGGCATGGTCCGGCTTGAGTCTCACCGAAGTGATCTTGTGGTCAGCGGTTCCGGGCTTTGTCGCGGTGTTGCTGCTTGGTTTTGGCGTCAAGGAAGAGAAAGCTGCTGTGGTTCCAGTCCCCATCGCACTCCCGCCTTTGCGCTGGTCGGCGCTATCATTGCCGATGCGACGTTATCTGCTAGTACTAATGCTGTTCACTTTCGCTCGCGCTTCGGAAGCATTCATTTTGCTACTGGGGCACCAATTAGGCGTGGGGGTGGTCGAACTGTTGTTGTTATGGTCAGCATTGAATCTTGCCAAGGCAACTACCTCCACTTGGGGCGGACAACTGGCTGATCGTGCCGGGCGTGGGGTCTTGATGCTGATCGGCTGGACGGCATTTGCGCTGTCGTTTTTGCTGCTCGGTCTGGTCACGGATAGCACCGGGCTGTGGGTAGTAAGTATTTTCTATGGTCTCTGCATGGGCATGAGTGAGGGTGCGGAACGCGCGATCATCAGTGATTATGCAGATCCTGGTGAGCGTGGCACGGCATTTGGCTGGTATCATCTGGTGATAGGCATCGCGGCAATTCCGGCGGGGCTACTGTTCGGCAGCATCTGGCACTTCCAGAGTGCAGCGATGGCGTTCTTTTTTGCCGGTGGGCTGGCGGCTTTTTCGGCTCTGTTATTGCGGTGGTGGGCGTGGCCCGTCAGATAAAATAAGGAATGAGACATGGAATGGAATAGCACTTCAAGTTTTACACAGGAGATTCATTATGAAATCGCTAACAATCATCACCACGCTGCTAGCAGCGAGTTTGTTTTTCGGGAGCCATGCCGTGCGCGCTGAATCGCCTAAAGTGGGCCAACCTGCACCGGATTTCAAGTTGCCTGATCAGGACGGTAAAATTCACACGCTGGCGGATTTTCGCGGCAAGTGGCTGGCGCTGTATTTCTACCCCAAGGACGACACGCCCGGCTGTACCGAGCAAGCGTGCAAATTCCGTGACGATCTTCACCAGCTCACGGCATTGGGCGCACAAGTGATCGGCATCAGCGTGGACAATACTTCCAGCCATGCCGCATTTGCCAAAAAATACAATCTGCAGTTCCCACTTCTTTCCGACAGCAAAGCCGAGACTGCCGCACGCTACGATTCGCTGCTCAATCTGGGCATTATCAAATTTGCCAAGCGCAATACTTTCCTGATCGATCCGCAAGGCATTATTGTCAAGATCTATCTATCGGCCAGCGCCTCGCGCAATGCGCTGGAGGTGGTGGAGGATTTGAAGAAGCTAACCGCTTTATGAGACTTGGTGCCACAGCTTCTGTAGAATGACCTCAACAATAACAAGGGAGAATAGTGATCATGGCGAATCTAAGCGTAGACCATCTGGCAAAGCTGAAACAAGCACTGCAACAGCGTTGCCTGGAATTGCAGGAAGACGTCCGTAGCGAATTGGAACGTTCTGGCGACCAGCGTTATATCGATCTGGCAGGCAAGGTGAGTGATGTCGGCGACGATTCAGTGGCGGATATGCTGATGGATATCGATACTGCCATCATTGACCGCCAAGTGCAGGAGATGCGCGAGATAGAAATCTCTCTAAAGCGCTTGGTGGCACTAGGCTTCGGTGACTGTACCGATTGCGGCAGTGAGATCGGCTTTGACCGGCTGCTGGCTTACCCTACTGCGCAACGCTGTACGCCTTGCCAGAGCCGGCACGAGAAAACCTTTCACCACGAGTCGAATCCAAGCTTGTAGAAAAACCTGGAATCATGATTTGACGCTCCCCGGCACGGATGTCTTGAGCAACACCAGCCCCGCGCCGCTGCCGCCATCCTCTGCTCTGGCTTGACAGAAAGCCAGCACGTCATCACGTTGCGCCAGCCAGCTTCCCACCAAAGTCTTCAGCACTGGCCCGCGATCTTTCGAGCCCAATCCCTTGCCGTGTATCACGCGCACACAACGAAAACCGCGCTGGCCGCTGGCGTTGAGGAATGCTATTAGCTCCAGCCGTGCCTGATCACGGGTAAACCCATGCAGATCAAGCTGCGCTTGTATCCCCCAGTAACCACGGCGCAACCGTCGCAATGTCTGGTGCGATACGCCGGGGCGCATGAATGACCATGCATCGCCCGCCTCTATTTCCAGTGGAATATAATCGGAGAGAGAATCAGCCGACGCAAATTGTGCGTCACAGGGCGCCTGCTGAGGAATGGGTTGAGGGCGCTTGCGTGAGTGGGTGATCTTGCCGGGTTCGGCCAGCGGCGCAACGTCCCGCACTGCATCGCGAAACGCGGCAGCATCATCGCTGCCTGCAGGAATAAGCGCGGGTCTGGATGCAAGCTTGTCATCACGACGTTTCATGCATCAGCCTCGATTCTGCCTGGTCGCCGCTCACCCCGAATGATCGAGATGTTTTTCTGCATCCAGCGCTGCCATGCAGCCACTGCCCGCGCTGGTCACGGCCTGGCGATAGATGTGATCCTGTACGTCGCCTGCCGCGAATACGCCAGGTGTGCTGGTGGCGGTGGCGTTGCCCTGATTGCCGCCGCGCGTGAGAATGTAGCCATTCTGCATTTCCAGCTGCCCCTGAAAAATATCCGTGTTGGGCTTGTGGCCGATGGCAATAAATACGCCTTGTAAATCCAGGGTCTTGGTGGAACTATCCCCGGTGTTTTTGATGCGCATGCCGGTAACGCCGGATTTGTCACCCAGCACTTCATCCAGCACCTGGTTAAGTTCCAGCGTAACGTTGCCGTTCTTCGCCTTGTCCATCAGCTTGTCTATCAGGATTTTTTCTGAGCGGAATTTGTCGCGCCGATGCACCACGGTAACCCGACGGGCAATATTGGAAAGATAAAGCGCTTCTTCTACCGCTGTGTTGCCGCCGCCTATCACTGCCACATCCTGGCCTTTGTAGAAAAAACCGTCGCAAGTGGCGCAGCCGGATACGCCTCTGCCCATGAATGCTTCTTCGGAGGGCAGCCCCAGATACTGCGCAGATGCACCGGTGGCAATGATAAGTGCATCGCAAGTGTAGGTTGCCTGATCACCGATGAGCGTGATGGGTTTGTCCGTGAGCTTGGCGGTGTGAATATGATCAAAAATGATCTCGGTGTTGAAGCGCTCCGCATGTTTCTGGAAGCGCTCCATCAATTCCGGGCCCTGTACGCCCTTCGCATCGGCTGGCCAGTTGTCGACATCGGTGGTGGTCATAAGCTGGCCGCCCTGAGCCATGCCGGTGATAACCACGGGGTTCAGGTTGGCACGCGCAGCATAAACTGCGGCTGTATACCCGGCTGGCCCGGAACCAAGAATGAGAAGGCGGGAGTGTCTAATTGTCATAGATATCCAAAATTAAAAATCTTTTTCATTGCAAGGGACGCGGAGGAAAAACAAAAAATATGCGGGTAATGATTTGCTTCTACGCTAAGCCAATTGTTGTGCTACCCAATCTGCCACGCTTTCCAGTGCTGCAGGCAGATTGTCAGGCTGGGTGCCGCCCGCTTGTGCCATGTCGGCGCGGCCACCACCTTTGCCGCCGACCTGTTGCGCGACCATATTCACCAGTTCGCCCGCTTTGATTCTCGCAGTAAGATCGGGAGTCACGCCAGCAATCAGCGTGACCTTGCCATCTGCTACTGCGGCCAGCACGATGGCGGCAGATTTAAGTTTATCCTTAAGCTTATCCACGGTTTCGCGCAAAGTCTGGGCATCCGCACCTTCCAAGAAGGCAGCCAGTACCTGCATGCCTTTCACTTCCTGCGCGTGTGAGGTGAGATCGTCACTCTGCGAACGGGCGAGTTTCGATTTTATCTGTGCCAGTTCTTTTTCCAGGTGTTTTACATTGTCCAGGATTTGCGTGATGCGGGCAGCAGCTTCCTGCGGCTGCGCCTTCACCGCAGCTGCCACTTGCTGCAATTGTGCTTCCTGCTTCTGAATGTAAGCCAGCGCACCATCGCCAGTCACCGCTTCTACCCGCCGCACCCCCGCCGCCACACCGCTCTCGGCAACCATCTTGAACAACCCAATGTCGCCAGTGCGCTTGACGTGGGTGCCACCGCACAACTCTCGTGAGGAGCCAATGTCCAGCACCCGTACTTCTTCGCCATATTTCTCACCGAATAGCATCATCGCGCCGGTTTTCTGCGCATCGGCAATCGTCATCACGCGTGCCGCCGTCGCTGCATTGACGAGAATCTCGGCGTTCACCAGAATTTCTACTTTACGGATTTCCGCATCCGTCAGCGGCTGGTTATGCACGAAGTCAAAGCGCGTCTTGTCGGTATCGACCAGCGAGCCTTTTTGCTGCACGTGACTGCCCAGTACCTCACGCAGCGCCTTGTGCATCAAGTGCGTGACCGAGTGGTTGCGCTCGGTGCGTGCGCGCGCTGCCGGATTGACCTCCGCCAGTACCTTGTCACCGGTGACCAGCCGCCCACTGCGCAGCAACCCCTTATGGCCGAATACCTTCGCCTGAATTTTTTGCGTATCCGCCACGGCAAAAGTACCATTGCCGGCCAACAACTCGCCGCAGTCTCCCACCTGCCCACCGGACTCGGCATAAAACGGCGTTTGATCGAGTACCACCACCGCCTCATCGTCGGCCTCGATAAAATCCACCCGGCTACCTTGCTTATAGATGGCAAGCACTCGGCCTTCGTGCTGCAAACTCTCGTAACCGTGGAATTGAGTCGAGCTACCGTTGTACTCAATCCCGTCCTGCATGGTGAACTTGCTCGCTGCCCGCGCCCGCTCACGTTGACGCTCCATGGCCGCCTCGAAGCCCGCGTAGTCGACCTTGAATCCGCGTTCGCGCGCGATGTCGGCGGTAAGGTCCACAGGAAAGCCAAACGTGTCGTAGAGCTTAAACACGCTTTCACCGTCGATAATAAGAAACGCTCTCAAGTCTTCATCGCCGACAGTAAACCACTTTACCGGGAAATCCGATGCTTCCAATATACGGATCACTTCGGACGGCACACGCTTCGAAGCCTCATAGAAGACCGGAACGTATAACGCGACACCCTCCTGCCTCCCAAACTCCAGCAACCGTTGAATATGCGTGGTTACACGATCAACCAAGACATCTTTTTCAAACTTCTGGACGTCAAATACTCGAATTCCAGCGACTCCACCGGCAACGGCAAAGCACCTGTTGAAACTCACTCCGAGCTCGTCCGGACCGCGGACAATTGTTTCTTCTTGGAATTTTTGTTCAAAGTGCGTTTGAAGCCATTCGAGCGCGGGACGATTTCGACTATTTAGAGCTCCATCTAGCTCGTACATCCCGTTTTCCAGCGTCTCGGCAAAGCGCTCTTCCTCCTGCTTCAGCATCGCTGCCACACGCGCCTTGGCTGCGACCAGTTCAGGATAGGCTTGCCCCATCACCTGCGCCAGATCTTCCACTAACAAATGGAAAAAAGGCTGTTTCTGCTCAAGCTGATAGCCATGCCGAATAGCGCGGCGGATGATGCGCCGCAGCACATAGCCGCGGCCTTCGTTGCCGGGAATCACACCATCGGTGATAAGGAAAGAACATGCGCGAATATGATCGGCGATGACTTTGAGCGAGTTGCTGGTTAAATCTGTGGTGTTCGTAACCCGCGCTGCCGCCTTGATCAAAGCCTGGAACAAATCAATTTCGTAATTGCTGTGCACCTGCTGCATCACTGCAGAAATGCGCTCCAGTCCCATGCCGGTATCCACCGATGGCTTGGGCAGCAGGTGCAGTGTGCCGGCGCTGTCGCGGTTGTATTGCATGAACACCAGGTTCCAGATCTCGATGTAGCGGTCGCCTTCGGCCTCTGCTGTGCCTGGCGGGCCACCCGCAACGCCCGGGCCGTGGTCATAGAAAATTTCCGAGCAGGGGCCACAAGGGCCGGTATCGCCCATCTGCCAGAAATTGTCCATGGTGGCGATGCGTACCAGCCGCGCTGGCGCAATGCCGATTTCGTTGAGCCAGATATCGGCGGCCTCATCATCCTCGGCATATACCGTCACCCACAGTTTTTCCTGCGGGATCTGCAGTATGATGGTGAGGAATTCCCAAGCGAACTGGATCGCATTGCGCTTGAAATAATCACCGAAACTGAAATTGCCCAGCATCTCGAAAAACGTGTGATGCCGCGCGGTGTAACCGACATTCTCCAGATCATTGTGCTTTCCGCCCGCGCGCACACAGCGCTGTGAGCTCGCCGCACGCACATAAGGGCGCTGATCCTGGCCGAGAAACACGTCTTTGAACTGCACCATACCCGCATTGGTGAACAGCAGCGTGGGATCGTTGCCAGGAACGAGTGGACTCGATGCCACGATAGTGTGACCATGTGACTCGAAATATTCGAGAAATTTTTGTCTAATTTCGCTGCTGTTCATGTCGGCTTCTTTTGATCCAAAAGGATTATTCATCCAAGGGCAGCAGCACCCGGCGTATCACCTCCAGCGCAAAACCCCGCCCCAGCAGAAAGCGCATCTGCCTGCTGCGCTCTGTTGCATCAGCAGGCAGCGCTCTAAATTTTTTATGCCATACCTCACGTGCGGCATCCAGTTCAGTTTCCTTGAGCTCTGGCAGCGCGGCGGCGATTAAATCCTCGGCAATGCCTTTTTCCCGCAACTCATACACGATGCGCCGGCTACCAAACCTGTTCCTGCGCACATGCAACACCTGCTCGACCATGCGCTGGGCTGACAGAAAGCCGCGTTGTTCCAGCGCGTCCAGCACAGCAGAAAGTTCTGTGGGAGTTTGAGCGTGAGGTGCAAGCTTTTTTTCCAGTTCCAACCGGGAATGTTCTCGCCGCGCCAGATAATTCAAGGCGCGGGTTTTCAGGCTTGGTTCGCCAGCCACTACAGCTATTCCGCAGCAGTGACTTCCGCCTGACCAGCAACTCCCACGGCGGCACGAACTTTCGCTTCAATTTCTCTTGCCACATTGGGATGCTCTTTCAAATATTCACGCGCGTTATCCTTACCCTGACCAATTTTTTCGCCGTTGTAGGCATACCATGCACCTGATTTCTCGACCAATTTATGCAGTACACCCAACTCAACAATTTCGCCCTCACGCGAAATACCCTCACCGTAGAGAATATCGAATTCGGCCTGCTTGAAGGGTGGCGCAACTTTATTCTTGACTACCTTGACCCGGGTTTCACTACCGATCACCTCATCACCCTTCTTAATGGCTCCAGTACGGCGGATATCGAGACGCACCGATGCGTAGAATTTCAGTGCGTTGCCGCCGGTGGTGGTTTCCGGGTTGCCAAACATGACACCGATTTTCATGCGTATCTGATTGATAAAAATCACCATGGTGTTGCTACGCTTGATGTTGGCAGTGAGTTTGCGCAACGCCTGCGACATCAATCTCGCCTGCAGGCCCATTTGCGGCTCACCCATTTCACCCTCTATTTCCGCGCGCGGTGTCAAGGCTGCAACCGAATCGATTACCACCACATCCACCGAACTGGAGCGCACCAGCATATCGGCGATTTCCAGCGCCTGCTCACCGTTATCAGGCTGGGAAATCAACAGCTCCTGCACATTGACGCCAATCTTTTGCGCGTACTGCGGATCCAGCGCATGTTCTGCGTCGATGAACGCCGCAGTGCCGCCAATCTTTTGCACTTCCGCAATTACTTGCAGGGTGAGCGTAGTCTTGCCGGATGACTCCGGTCCATAGATCTCTATCACCCGTCCGCGCGGTAGCCCACCCACGCCCAGTGCAATATCGAGTCCCAGTGAGCCAGTGGAAATTACCTGAATATCCTTGGCCACATCGCTGGCACCGAGACGCATAATTGAGCCCTTGCCAAATTGCTTCTCAATCTGGGAAAGAGCTGCTGCCAGCGCTTTGCTTCTGTTTTCATCCATGAGTTTGTCCTTGTAAGAATCTGTCGGATTATCGCACATGCGACTTACTGCGGGAAGGCAGCGGGGAGGCTTGATCCGCTTGGAGAATATTATCTCGTCAATCGTTGCCGCCAGATATTTGCAGCATTTCACACCGCATAAGACTTGTATAGCGCGCTATAACCGGTTCGTCTACACGAAATGGCCAAGCATGCCCCAATGTTTCATGTGATTACGGTTACAGCATCGTGCAGCAGGTCTATTACCCCTTGCAGCGCCACCGCCACCGATTGCCGTCTTACCGCTTCGCGATCACCACTGAAATGCTGGGTTTCGTTACGCGCAAGGCCGTCTTTCAGCGCCCAGGCAAAACACACCATACCTACGGGCTTTTCCACCGTGCCACCTTCGGGACCAGCAATACCGGTAATGGCAATCGCTACCTGCGCATGGCTGCGAGCAATGCTACCTTCTGCCATTTCTCGTGCAGTCTGCTCGGATACTGCACCGTGTTGCTGCAAAGTCACGGCGCTCACGCCCAGCATTTCGTGCTTTGAAATGGTGGCATAGGTGATAAAACCACGTTCGTACCATGCGGAGCTGCCCGCCACCGACGTAATGGTCTGCCCAAGCCAGCCGCCAGTGCAGGATTCGGCGCTGACCAGCATCAGCCCATGCCGGGTGAGCGCTATACCAACTTGCCTGGCAAGATGCTGCAACATCTGGTCATTCATGGCGATCACTGAATACATGCCCCCTGCGATATTACGGCGCTACAAATGCTTTCCATGCCGCCAGACACAGCAGCGTGAAAAACGCTGCCAGGAGATCATCGAACATCACGCCAAAACCGCCGCGCAGCTTCTTATCGTAGTATCCGATTGGCGGCGGCTTAAAGATATCGAACAAGCGAAACAACAAAAATGCGAATGCCTGCCATATTAAAGTACTCGGTGTGAACAACAACACCAGCAGGAAAGCAACGATCTCGTCCCATACCATGCCGCCATGGTCGTGATTGCCTAATGCTTTGCCGGTGACACTGCAGGCCCAAATGCCGACGATGAACAGTACGCCAATGAACAACAGAAATTTAGCTGGGCTCAGGTATTGATTAATCAGCCCGAATAAAAGAAATGCAGCAAGTGTCCCCATAGTACCCGGTGCTGCCGGACTCAATCCCGCCCCGCCGCCAAAGGCGATGAAGTGCGCGGGGTGCCTCATCACAAACTCCCAATTGGGCCGTAAGTGCCTGGATGCAATATGCATCGCTGGTTCGGGTGTTAACTGGCCATCAGGTGCGGAAGTGGTCATAACCCTTTATCCTCAGCTCTATCGATTTTCCTACCGCATCCAGCACCACCAGACCCTCCCCCTTGCTGACTCTACCGATACGAGTCAGCGGGATTTCCAGTTCGCGGGAGATGCTCTCTATTTTTCCACATTTTGCCCTGGGTGCAGTAAAACAAAGCTCATAGTCGTCCCCACCTGCCAGTAGGCAGTTAATTGCCAGCGGTTGAGGAAGATACTTTTTCATTACTGCAGACTGATTGATCGCGTTCATTTCGATGACAGCCGCAACCTTGGAACATTCCAAAATATGCCCCAAGTCTGCCAGCAGTCCATCGGAAATATCGATGGCACTATGGGCAAGACCAATCAATCGTTGCCCCAATTCGACCCGTGCCATTGGCATAAGCAGCGCCGGCAGGCACGCCAGGACTTCGTCGGGCTCGAGGGCAATGCGTTGTTGTATGTGAGCAAGCGCCAGGGCTGCATCGCCCAGATGGCCGGATATCCAGATATCATCGCCTGGCTTGGCGCCGCTGCGCCGCAAAGCTTTTCCTTTTGCCACTTCACCAATTATTGTCACACAGATATTGAGAGGGCCGCAGGTGGTATCTCCACCAATGAGTTCCACCTGATGCGTACATGCCAGCCCGAAAAAACCATCGGCAAACGCCTCCAGCCATTTCTCTTTGGTCTGCAGCAAAGACTCTGGCAACGCCAGTGCAAGTGTCGCCCAGCGTGGTCTTGCACCCATCGCCGCCATGTCGGAAAGATTCACTGCAAGGGATTTATAGCCTAGCATGCGTGGGTTAGCATCGGCAAAAAAATGGTGGCCAGCTACCAACATGTCGGTAGAAATCGCCAGTTCCATCCCAGCCGCAGGTTTGATCAGTGCCGCATCATCCCCTACACCCAACGATGCGCTGAATGTGGGGCGGGTAAAATAACGCTGAATGATGTCGAATTCGGAGAGCATTCTTTGCAGCCCCCTGCTATCAAGTTTAGAACTTCGGGTTGTTAGAGGCGTGCTGTGCTTACCTCGGATGCCCGTAGCTTCGCCGCTAATTTATCCAGTACACCATTCACGTATTTATGTCCGTCGGTGCCGCCATAGATTTTGGCCAACTCCACCGCTTCGTTGATTACTGCGCGATAAGGTATTTCCGGGCGATCGGCAAGTTCATAGGCACCCAGCAGCAGAATGGCGAATTCCACGGGACTGAGTTCTTTGAAAGGACGATCAAGATAAGGCTGAATCTGCTGTTCCAGTTCTGCAGAATTAGTCAGAGCGCCGCGCAATAATTCTGAAAAAAATTCCTGGTCAGTCTTGGCAAATTCCTTGCCATCACGGAGCTGAGCTTCGATGACTTCAACGGTTCCACCCGCCACCCGCCACTGGTAAAGTCCCTGCATAGCCAGCTTGCGCGAGCAGCGCCGCATTGCACGGCCCGGCTTGGTTGCAGACTTAGTTACCGGGCTGGTCTGTGTCATTGACTTACTTCGTCGAGCTGCCTCAGAAGATTGGCCATTTCTATCGCTACTTGTGCGGCTTCGACACCTTTATGACCCATGCGTGCCAGCGCTTCGTCGTCAGTTTCGGTAGTAAGTATGCCGTTGGCAACAGGAATGCCGGTATCAAGCTGTACGGCGGCCACACCGCTGGCCGATTCATTCGCTACCACTTCAAAATGATAGGTGTCACCACGTATTATCGCACCCAACGCTACCAGCGCATCAAACTGATCGGTCAAAGCCATTTTTTGCAGCACCAAAGGAATTTCCAGTGCGCCCGGAACCGTTACCAACAATATGGCTGACTCCTGCACCCCGCACTTGATCAATTCCGCAGTACAGGCACCAAGCAACCCTTCGCCCACGTCAAGGTTAAAACGGCTCATGACGATGCCAACACGTAATCCGGTGCCGTTAAGTTCGGTTTCAAGTTCAAGAATGTTATCGTAACGCGCCATGTGTGTTCCTTGATAAAATTAACCGTAAAAAGTGTTTCCTCATTCCAATTCCCTTTCATCAATGACACTTCATTGATATCCTTACTCGCGTCTGGCTATACTATTCGCCCCGAAGGAAGCCCTCTTGGGGGACGCACTATCTGCGGCATTTGTTCGTCATCCTCTCGTTTCACTTTCGAACCGGAACTGGAGCTGGAATTACATATCGCTCATATGCCACGTCTATATTTTTTGCTCCGGACTTGTCTTATTTAGAACTTCAAATTATTAGAGGCGGCTTGGAGAAGAAACAGATTGCTGTTTCCGCTTTTTATTCTCTGGCTCCAAATACCCCGTTACTTCGATGCCGAAACCCGTCATGCTTGGCATTTTACGCGGAATAGCCAGCAGCCGCATTTTACCTACATTAAGATCTTTCAGTATTTGTGCACCGATTCCATAGTCACGCAGTTCTGTTCTGGCAATAACTTGGGGCACGGATTTTGTCAGCGTTACACGCTCCATCAACTCTGCGGAGTTTTCCCGGCGATGTAGCAGTACAATTACACCACATCCCGCATCAGCAATTACACGTAACGCGTCGTTTACACTCCAGGAATGCGTGTCGTCATTTATGTCCAGCAAGTCGATGACAGACAATGGCTCATGCACCCGCACCAGAGTTTCTGTACTGTGGTCGATTTTTCCTTTCACCAGGGCAAGATGAGTTGCATTGATGGTCTTATCGAGATAGGCGATGAGACGAAACTCACCATATGCTGTTTGAATGGGGCGTTCAGCCACCCGCTTCACCAGGCTTTCAGTGCGACTACGGTAGTGAATCAGATCAGCGATGGCACCAATTTTGAGTTGATGCTTTGTGGCGAATTCGATCAAATCAGGCAGGCGTGCCATACTGCCGTCTTCCTTCAGAATTTCACAAATTACCGATGCGGAAGTAAGCCCTGCCAGATTCGCCAAATCACATCCCGCCTCGGTATGCCCAGCGCGCACCAGGACGCCGCCATTCTGCGCCATCAACGGAAAAATGTGGCCGGGCTGGATGATGTCCCCCGGCTTTGCATCCACTTTCGTCGCTGCCTGCACAGTACAGGCACGGTCGCCAGCAGAAATACCGGTTGTAACCCCACTTGCAGCCTCAATCGAAAGTGTGAAATTAGTGCCAAGCGGCGAGCGGTTGGTGGACACCATCAGCGGCAGATTAAGCTGGCGACAGCGCTCTTCAGTCAACGTCAGGCAGATTAGTCCGCGACCATGTGTAGCCATGAAATTAATTGCTTCTGGCGTAATGAAATCTGCCGCCATAACCAGATCGCCTTCATTCTCGCGATTTTCCTCATCGACGAGAATTACCATTTTTCCGGTTTTGATGTCGGCGACAATCTCCGAAATGGGACTGATAATCATGTTAAGCCTCTACCATAATTGGCGGCACCACTTATCGCCCGCTCTACATACCGCGCCAGCATATCTATTTCCAGATTCACTTTCGCACCACATTCCAAATCATGCAATGTTGTCATTGCCAGCGTATGGGGAATGAGACTGATCCCGAACTCATCTGCGGTTACCCAATTCACTGTCAAGCTCACACCATTCACTGTGATTGAACCCTTTTTTGCTATGTACTTCAATAACGCGCTTGGTGCCCTGATCACTAACAGGTAACTTTCTCCTGATAATTCAAACTTTACTACTTCACCGACATCATCTACATGGCCGCTTACCAGATGCCCGCCCAGTCTGTCAGATAATCGCAGGGCTTTTTCCAGATTGACCCGCCCACCCTTCTGATCCAAACCCTTGGTGCAGTCTAGAGTTTCCCGCGATACATCTACCGTAAAAGTATCGCCTGCCAGTGCGGTCACAGTAAGACATACACCACTCACCGCGATACTGTCCCCGATTTTGACATCAGATAAATCCAATGCGCCAGGCGCAATGTCTATACATATGCCATCTGCCATAGACCCGCTCAAAAAGGTACCCAAAGGTGTAACCTGTTTTATCTCGCCGACCGCTTCAATAATTCCGGTAAACATCAACCCTTCCTGTTTCCAACATACAGCAACCACCCATTGTATTCGCCGATCAGTTGCGGGGAAACCTCAGCACCGCAATACTTGATCTGAACTGGGATTCAGGTTTTATTTTTGTCAGAAAAGCGCAAATAAACCAAAATTTGCAGAATAATAACAATATTTGTCGCCATTGTAGCGACTTCGCGAAGCTACCATGAAGAGTTTTGAACCCCGAATAGAATTCAGTGCGGTCAATAACGATCCCAAACAGAATACGTGCGGCTATTTGCCGCATGGTTATGAGTTGCAATATAAGCTAATGTTCGGGTAAAGGCTCCTCTAAAAATTAAGTTACCCTCAGCAAAGCTGGGAGTGACTTAATTAAAACGGAAGGAAATGAAATATGGATGGGCAATAGAAATGTTCAGGAGGGTGTAAGAAATTTTGTGTAAACGGTCATTTGGCAGGAAACTGTCTAACTTCAACAAGGAGTGAACATGACCGTAGCAAAGAAAGCAAAGAATGCAGCCCTGCATGAACTCGTCGACCAATTGCTAGCCAACTACCAGAAGCCCGA
>CAMDAX010000038.1 GCA_945888885.1 Nitrosovibrio sp. Nv4
GATTATTCCCTTGCATGAGCGCACCGCGCAAGGAAGCCTTGCGCAACAAAAATAGCCAATTTAACAAACGCTCTCGCCAAACGCCCCAAGCATGCCATCCATGCCAGCCTTGTTTGTGCCGCGAGCATTTGGGCACCGGACACCGATACCCTGGGGGTGATAAGTATCGGGGGCAAGTTTGCGCCAACCGTGACGCGCCAGCATGCGGTAAACACTCGATAGCGCCAGTGTTTTCCCCAGCTTGGCTTCAATGGCTGGCTTGATCTGGGGGATGACAACCACGCCGCCACTGGCAGCATCAGGCAAAACTTCATCGAGAATTTGCCGTTCACGGTCCAAATCGGTGTTGGCCCTGTTGCGCAACTGGCGCTTACTGCGTGGCGCGCTCATCTGTCCAGTCGCCACTTTGCCAAAGCGCGTGCGCATGGTGCAGGTGGCGCCATTGGAGCGACCAATGGCTCGAGCAGTCTGCTCGATGCTCAATCCCAGCTCAAGGGGCAGCAATACCGACTGCGCCAGGCGCAACTCATCGGCTGTGCGCGCAGTTTTTAGAAGCTTACGTGCCGCTGTGATATGTTCGGTTCCGCTCGCAGATCTGGTCATGATTTTGTCCCCTTGAAATTAGGACTCTATTATTCATGTTTTTAATGCAAATTGGAATAAGACCTGATGCATTAATTTGATGCATTATTGTCTTGGTCGAGGATTTGATTTTTGGGAGACATATGATGAAAAAATCTATTATAGCCACAACCCTCTTTGGGGTTTTGATCGGAGTAGCTGGTGCTGCGCAGGCAATCCCCACCGTTAACATCGCCACAGGAAGTCTCTGGCATGTTCCTGAAGCAGTCAGCCTAAATGCCATACCAGCAAATGTTCCTGGCACAACTCCAGATGTTATCTTTCAAGTGAATTCGCCGATGAATTTTTTTGGAACTAGCACGACAGTCGGAACTTGGCTTCAAAACGGCTATGCCTTTAATATTACCGAGAATACGCCGGGCACCCTCGGCTCTTTGATGGATGACGGCGTCTACGGAACCCTCCTCGAATTTACTGGTTTTGTCACGGTCACAAATGGGCAACAGTTTACCGTGACTCATGATGATGGTTTGACATTGATCATCGGCGGTCTCGACTTGGGGTTTTATTCTGGGCCTACGGCGCCTACGACTTCAACGACAACGTACACAGGGCCTTCCGGTAACTTCGCGTTTCAGTTGGTGTACGGCGAATGCTGTGGCGGCCCAGCTGTTCTGCAGATAGATCTTCCGTTTACCTCAGCTGTCCCCGAACCTGAAACCTACGCCATGTTCATGGCGGGTCTTGGCCTGATGGGTTTTATGGCCCGTCGTCGCAAGACTTCTTAAGCTAAAAGTCTTGCCTTAAGCCACAGAGGGGCAAATGTCCCTCTGTGGCTTTTCGTTTTTAGGGCTGGGCTGCCTCTTCCTGGTTCTTCCGGGTTTTTATATCGCGTATGTGCTGCATGCGGGTATGCTGGTAAGCGCTGATTTCGGCCTGGGTAATCTTGCCATCCTTGTTAGCGTCGATGACGTCAAATTTGCTGGCTATGCTCGGTAATCCTTTCTCGGCTTCTTCGCGGCTGATACTGCCGTCCTGATCGACATCCGCTTTGTTGAACTTTTCATCAGCCTTGCGCTTGCGCTCCTCGTGATGAGCGTTCTTTGCGGCGGCTATTTCTTCTTTACTGATCTGCCCGTCTTTGTTGCTGTCCAGCACATCAAAGCGTTTATCTAACCAGGGCACAGTCCTGGCTTCCTCACGAGAAACCAGATTGTCGCCATTCTTATCGGCGTTCTGCAGCATATCTTTTTTGGCGTGCTGCGCGTGCTGCGCTTGCTCCGTCCTTTGTTTGGACTCCCCGCTGACATCTTTGGCCTGGGCCATCAGGGGTGTGAGTACTAAAACCGCTGCGACCAACACTATGTATTTATTCATGACGCTCTCCTTTAATGAGATTTACAGATGATCCATTGCAGTGAAATGATCGTAGTCTGTTAGATTGACGCTTACCTGTCTGCACGTATTCAAAGTAGCCGGATTTTTATTTTGGCGATGCGTGTTTCACGTACCTTGGTGTTGATGGCAAGTGGCAAGCAGGCAGGATCAGTAATGGTGCTGGCCAGCCCGGCGGCGATGGCCCCGGCATCCACACTTTGAGCTGCGCTGAAAGCTGCACGCAACCGTTCAGCCTGAGGATAGGGTTTCTCGGCGTAACCGGGACGACCATGAAAGTCACACGCGCAAACCTGCAGGAATTCCTCGAAGCGCTCCGGTTTGCGATAAGCATCCACCGCCTGCAGCATATCGGCGATGGTAGTGGGGCGCAATTCTGCTGCCCGGTGTACATCGCCGTGATAGCGCGCCGCCAGCAATGCCAGACCACGTTCGTCGTTAGGGGTTCGGATGCGCTCGCATATATCTCTGATTAACTGCACGCTGCGGGCTTCGTGGCCGATATGCCGCGGCCATTCCTGCTGCGGGGTGGTGCCTTTGCCAAGGTCATGCGTGAGTGCGGCGAAACGCACCGGCAGAGAATAATTTTGTGACGCGGCATAATCGATCACCAGCATGCTGTGTACGCCAGTATCGATTTCCGGGTGATGCTGTGCTGGCTGGGGCACGCCGAACAGTGCATCCACTTCCGGCATGATGCGGGTCAGCGCGCCACATTCGCGTAACGCATAAAACATGCGCGAAGGCTTATGTTCCATCAACCCGCGTGCAAATTCCTGCCACACCCGTTCCGGCACCAGTGCATCCACTTCGCCGTTGTGCACCATTTCATTCATCAGCGCGAGCGTTTCCGGCGCAATGCGAAAGCCAAAGCGTGCGGCAAAACGCGCCGTGCGCAACACCCGTACCGGGTCTTCGCTGAACGCCGGACTAACGTGGCGCAGCAGGCCGGCCTCAAGGTCAGCAACGCCATTAAACGGATCAATGATGTTGCCGTCCTGATCCTTGGCAATGGCATTGATGGTGAGGTCGCGCCGTGCCAGATCCTCCTGCAGAGTGACCTCGGGCGCGGCATACACTTCAAAGCCCTTGTAGCCGCGTGAAACCTTGCGTTCGGTGCGTGCCAGCGCATATTGCTCTTGACTGCGGGGATGCAGGAATACTGGGAAGTCCTTGCCCACCGGGCGGTAACCGAGCCGCGCCATCGCCTCCGGAGACGATCCGACGACGACGTAATCATGGTCCTTGACCGGCAACCCCAGCAGTTCGTCGCGGACTGAGCCGCCAACTAAATAGGTTTTCATTGAATAGCCGTCATTATCGTCCCACCCGATTGTGGAAATGATTATACCGCTCGTACAGTCACGTACGCTGCCCACTTACACTTTGCCACGGGTGATGAGCATGCCCGTGGCAGCCACTCCATCAGCAATGCCAGAAGATAGAAGAAGCTGTCATTCAAGCTGATAATGCAGGCGTTATTAATTTGCGCGGCAATTATTTTTCCTCTTCCGGTAATCCATTGGCAGCTGATTTGGATGCGACGATGCCGAGGCGTTGTCGCAGGGTCTGGAGTCGATGACCGAGGGTGCTGGCGTAATACATCGAGTTGCTCATGACTTTCTTCACATAGTCACGGGTTTCACTGAAAGGGATAGTTTCGGCATAAATTGCGCCTTCCAGTGGCTTGGCGTCGCGCCATTGCCGTGCTCGCCCGGGGCCTGCATTGTAGGCTGCAGAAGCCAGCAGCGGCTGGTTGTCGAGCGTAGTCAGCACATGTTTGAGGTAATAAGTACCCAGTGCCAGATTGGTATTAACCTCGTTGGCAAGGGCATGATGGTAATTCTGCAGACTCATTTTCTTCGCCACCCATTTTGCGGTGGCTGGCATCAATTGCATCAGGCCCGTTGCCCCAGCACTGGATCTGGCATCGGTAATGAAACGGCTTTCCTGGCGGATGAGGCCGTACACCCAGGCTTCGTCCAACTCTTGCTGCTGCAGGTGATTTTGCAACGCTTCACGGTGAGGGACGGGGAAGCGCAGACTGAAATCATGCAGTTGCAAGGTTCTATCGGCGGTGCTGATGGCACGGTCGTAGACCCCGTTACGCCGTGCTACTTCAGCCGCAGCCAGCAGGCGCCGGTCATCGTAGCTGCGTATCGTCCAGTTCCATTCACGCGTGGCTTCGACACGCAGATTCAGATGATATAGCGCGAGTGCCCGCTGGATGCCGGCTAACTGCTGAATCGCGGCGATCTCCTGTGCGCCGGCTTTGTAGGGTTCGCCAGGAATGCCGATCACTACCCCTATCTCTTCTTCCGCTAGTTGACCGTAAAAATTGTGTTCAGTGCTCAGCGGGGCAAGGAGCGCATGGGCCTCTGTAATTCTGCCTTTGGTTTTCAGCGCGCGTGCTTTCCAGTAACGCCATACGCCTGCCTGCTGTTCCGTAGCAGACATGGTTTCAATGCTTCTAAGCACTGTCTTCCAGTCCCCGGCACGCAATGCGGCGCGGACCTGCCAGGCAAGCTGGGTATCCGAGAGGGGAATTGATGGGTGGGCGCCGACTGCTTCCCTGAACCAGCCAAGCGCGCGTGGATCAAGCCTGCGCGCTGCCTGGCTTGCCAGGTGTGCCATAAAATAGGATTGTTCCGCCGGGTCAAATTGATCGCTCACCTTAGGCCAGTAGGTAGCGGCCTGGTCTGTGCTGCTACGCAATAAGCGCAGCATTGCGTATAGGGCAACTTCACGATCAGCGCGAGTTTTGATCTCGTGCCGTTGTTTATCCAGGTAGCGCAAGGGGTTGCTGGTGGCGTCATCCAGTTTGCGTTCACTGAGTGCCTGATCCTTCAGCAGATAACGGTTAATGTGCTTTGCCACACTTACGTTGCCCGCAGCAAGGGCCAGGCGCAGTCGCATCCACACATCTTCTGCGGTGAGTAGCTCAGCGGCAGTGAGCGCTTCGAACAACGGGGTACAGTTTGTTGGCAGGTCGTGTGCGTTGAGCCATAGCGGTCGTGCTTCGGTCAATGCCCCGCTATCGTTGGCAGCGAGGCGTTGTTGCAGGGAATAGCAAATGAGCTCGGTATCCTTGTTGAGCAAGCCCGGATATTCTGCGGCGAACAGTTCCCATTGCTGTTTTTTGCCCAAGGTTTTCAGCCACTCACCTCGCAGCCTGTCAGCAAGAGCGCTGCCCTGATATTGAGAAAGGAATTTTTTGACCGCATTTGTATCCATATTTTCCAGTTGTAACCGCAACTGGTAATAGGCTACATAAGGTTCCAGCACATGACCCTGCAGGCGCTGGGCGTAGGTATCCAAGTGCGCGGAATTTCCTGCCTGGAATGCCTGGCGTGCGGCGATGAAATCATCGTCCTGGCTGGCCGCAGATGTGCTGGTGAAAATCAGGAGTAATAACCCAGGTAAAAACTTTTTCATAGCCTGCTATATTAAAGAAGAAAGAAATGGGAACGCGGACGGTAAACTGCCCCCAGTCAATTTTTGTTCCCTTGTTCTCTTTGGGCGTCTCTAAAAATTTAAAGTTCTAAATAAGACGAGGCGGGAGAAAAAATGTAGACGCCGCACATGGTCAATATGTAAGGAAACATTTTTTGTGAGCAACGAAGTATTGTGACGAAATTTTTATTTTTAGAGATGCCTCTTTGATTTTTCTTTTGAAGAATAGCACATCATGCCTTATATCAGCCTAAACCCCGCAACCAACAAGATCATCAAAACCTACACCAGTTGGGATAGCAGCCATCTCGCCACAGCGCTGGAACAAGCTTACAGCACCCAGCAAATCTGGAGGCAAACTACCTTCGCCGAGCGCGCGACGCATATGCATCGCGTTGCCACGCTGCTGCATGAGCGCGCGGCTGAATACGGCAAACTGATGGCGATCGAGATGGGCAAGCCGCTACGTGAAGCGTGCGCTGAAGCGGAGAAATGCGCGCTTATCTGCGATTACTACGCGGTGCATGCCCAGCATTTCTTGCAGGACGAGGCGATCCAGAGCGATGCAGGTAAAAGCTACGTGTCATATGATCCCCTCGGCGTCGTGTTGGGTGTGATGCCTTGGAATTTTCCGTTTCTGCAGGTGATCCGTTTTTCCGCGCCTGCACTGATGGCGGGCAACGGCTGCGTGTTGAAGCATGCTTCCAATGTGCCGCAATGCGCGCTGGCGCTGGAGCAGTTGTTCCGCGATGCAGGATTTCCGCCGCAACTTTTCACCACGCTCATGATCGAAGCCGCCGATGTGGCTGAAGTCATCGCCAGCCACCATGTTCACGCGGTGACGCTCACTGGCTCCGAAGCTGCCGGGCGCGAAGTTGCTGCCCACGCCGGCCAGCACCTGAAGAAATGCGTGCTGGAGTTAGGCGGATCGGATGCATTTGTCGTACTGAAAGATGCCGATCTGGAACTGGCCGCCACCCATGCGGTGAAATCACGTTTTTTGAACTGTGGACAGTCGTGCATCGCTGCCAAGCGTATCATTCCGGTCGCGGAAATCGCCGACGAGTTCATGTTCCTGTTCGTGAAAAAAACCACCGAGCTAAAAATGGGCGACCCGTTGAGTGAATTCACCCAACTCGGCCCACTGGCGCGGCTGGATTTGCGGGAAGGGCTGCATCAGCAAGTAACCGATTCGATTGCGCAAGGCGCGCAGGCGATACTCGGTTGTAAACCCATAGCGGGCGAAGGTACGTTTTATCCGCCATCAATCCTCGATCAAGTAACAGCAAAAACTCGCGCCTACCACGAAGAACTATTCGGCCCGGTCGCCGCTGTGATCCGCGCAGCAAACGAAGAGGAAGCCATTCACATTGCCAACGATACCCGCTTCGGCCTCGGTTCCAGTATCTGGAGCCGCGATTCTGAACGTGCGGAGAAAATCGCGCGGCAAATTCGTGCCGGCAGCAGCTTCATCAATGGCATGGTCAAATCCGATCCACGCCTGCCTTTCGGTGGCATCAAGTCGTCCGGCTTCGGCCGGGAATTGTCCTACCACGGCATACGCGAATTCATTAACGTGAAGACGGTGTGGATACGGTAAACAATCGGCCTAGCCCGCAGTAAAGAAACGGCTGCTGCTTGGCAGAAACTGAGCCGGATTGTTGCTCATGCAGTTATCGCCATACGGCAAAATCATTCATGTATCACCAGTGCATCGCGGGTAATCTCGACAAAGCGATGTGCGGCAAAAGCTGCCTCGATTCCTGACAAATTGGTGAGCAACAACTTCTCTAAGCCCGCATTGACGATGTTTCCGGTGGAAATAAGCAACAACTGCGGCTCGCCGGTAAGCAAAAAGGACTGTACAAAATCGTCATCCTTGCTCACCACAACACGCCCCTCGCGCGCGGCATATGCGATGACTTCGCCATCCGGTGTGCGGTTGCCCAGCGGCAAATCCAGCGTATGCCGCGCATCATGCCCTGCCTCAGCCAACCAGCCGACAAAACGCCGGGGTAGCTGTGCATCAACCAAAAACTTCATGCGGCCAAATGCTCCAGCCGCTTAACATGCGTTAGACGCGCGGCGTAAGAAAGTGCCGCAAGAATATCTTCGCGCTCCAAGTCTTCATAGTCAGCCAGAATCTCCTCAGTGCTCATGCCGCTGGCCAACCACTCCAGGATATTTTCTACCGGATAGCGCAACCCGCGAATGCAAGGCTTGCCATGACAGATTGCTGGATCAATTGTAATGCGTTCATTCATTTTCATTACCTCCTGTCTTCCAAAAATCAACCTACCACAACCACATCGCCAGTTTATACCGCCAGCACATAAAGTGTCTGCTTAAGCACTCCGCACACGGGACATCATGTTCAACGTGAGCAAGGCACAAGGGCCTAAAATCCCCGCAGTCTGGCTTGCCAGTCTGTGTCCACGCCCTCACAATTGCGCAGCATTTGTGATTGTTGAATGATTGAGTCATCTCCCCTATGGTCATGGCTTCAAAATCTCTGTTACAACCTATTGATTATCCTGGCGTACTCGACAGGATAAGTCTGGACACCGGAAGCACAGATCCCTAAACCCAGGAAAAATATTCTGCATCAATATCGCGGGCGTGGTGCAACACCCGAACAATCAGTAACCCATCTTCATCTGGCACATAGAAAATAATGTATGGCGTACGAGTCGAAAAGCTCCGTAACCCATCGGCCAGTTCCGGGCGCACCCTGCCCATTTCAGGCTGAGCGTCCAGTAATGAAACCGTTGATTGGATCGAGTCCAGGGATTTATCTGCCGCAACCAGATTATCTTCCGCAATAGTCAACCAAAGCTCCAGCAGATCAGCTTCTGCTGACTGGGTATAGCGGACCTGAGGCATCAGGCAGTTGCGCGGCGAGTTTTTAGCGACTGACGGCCTTGTTGCTTCAGACTTGCAAAATCGACCTCTTTTACACGTCCATTCTTTATGTCGTCCAAGCCCTTGGCAATGTCCTGGCGTAGACTATCAAGCTTGGTCGTTTTAACCTGCTCATACGCTTCGAATAGCCGCAACGCCTCACGAATGACCTCGCTGGCGGAACCATACATACCGGATTCAACGCGCTGACGAACGCGCGCCTCTAATTCGGGTGGCAAAGATACGTTCATGGACATGGCAATTCTCCCAAAGGAATATCAATAACAGTATGGCAGTTTATGCCATAAATTGCCAGTTTAGTGGTAACCGTAACCACCAGCGGTATCGAGTTTAACGGTCGTACTTATGACAACCCATCGTCCGCCGGCATCGCGGTAAAGGAGTCGGTCGGTGCAAACAGGAAGGCCGCGAACACTAATGGTTGGGACTTCTGGGAGATGCAAGATCCAAAATCAAAGCGGTGGATCTCAATTAATGCGCTTCGTTCCACCAGTGAGGGCTAATCCGGTGGTCGAAAGGAACACTACGCGATAAAGCCGCGCAACTGAATCAGTGTCAGTGTCAATTTGCGATTTTCATTACAGGCAAAAATGTGCCAAAACCGGTCATTGGTGTTTTTCCCAAAAAACAGACAGTCGGAAGCGCTGGGTGTATGCTACCGCCCTATCCCTGCAGTCAAGCAGGATTGCGCAAAAGTGCGCGGCTCCTTAGCTTCATGTTATGCGGTAATAGCCTTGCCGATAATATGAGTCGGTTATGGATTGAGTTTATGAATTGAGTTTAATTTGGTCTGTAGCATAGGAAGTGGCAATGGGGAAAATACTTTCCGGAAGAGACGGCCCAGTTCTCGGTATCGACTCCAGTCTGGATATGTTCGAGAAGCTGAAACATGACTCGTCACGTTTACAGCAAGAATGGCATCCCTATGATGCATTTAATTTTTTAGTCACTGCTTGGCATCTTTTTGAAGATTGGACTAAAAGCGACGATCCACGCGCTTTGTGTCGATTGAAGCGATATAGAAAGCGACTACCTTCTGACATGAATCTCGTATTAGATGTTGTTCGAGATTTAGTAAATGGGAGTAAACATTTTCAATTGTCACTTGATGCCGCAAAGAAACGACGCGTCGGGGAGGTTCATACTGGCAACGAAGCAAATTGGTATTCATATTTTTTCCACGAAGACCTGCCCGCAGTTACTGTTGAAGATCATTGGTATTTCAGCATTCGTATTTTGAATAATTTAGTTATCCGATATTTCGAGTGGGTATTTGACGATTCATCACCAGTGAAAGACTTTCCAAGCGACCTCCTTGAAGCCATTTTGTACTGCAATATAGCCAACCGCAAAAGCGGCCCTCCGCCAGAAGTTTGGCTATTAAATATAGAAAAAGCGCATGATCGAAAAAACGATGAAAATAGCTAATTACCAACATTGCATAACAATCCGCTCCAAGCGGATCAAAACATGCTGTCATGCCTTTTGCTTGCGCTAAAGCCACGCCAACATGTTTTGTCCGTTGAGCGGGGGGCGTTGAGCGTCTACTTTCTGAAAACACGACCGGCAGTTGTGTGTCGATTTGCGACCATCACCCTAGGCAGCAATATGCTAAAAACATTCGAATTTCGGTTGGTTCGCTGATTTAGAATACCGATGGTCTCTATGCTTTTTCAATCAACGCGATTTCTTCATCGGTGAGTCCGTAGAGCGCATACACCAGCTGGTCGATCTGCTTGTCGGTCGCGTCGATCTGGCGTTGCAGCAGGTTCGTGTCTTGCGGGGTTTTTGCGGCAGCGAGTTGTTGACGCAGCGCGAGCATTTTTTCGACCAGCGCGACGAGTTTGTCATGAGCGGCGAGATCTTTTTTATCGTCTGAATTGATCTCCCGAATGGGAAGCCGCTCAACGTATACCACTTTTATTTCAGCGAAGACTTTTCCTACCATCTGTGGATTTTGTAGCTCAAAAACTCTTTGCAGTAGTAAGGAGTTCAGCAAACCCAACAGGTAGTAATACGAAAGAGGTGTGTTTGGATATGCAAGTTTTATGACGTGGCATGAATTAACAGCAATCGCATTATCTTCTTCCAAACATGAGAAAAGTCTGTCGCTTGTTCTCCGCATCAATATCTTTGGGCTCAAAAACAATTCTGGCGATCTCGGTGCAGCAAGCCAAGCACCGTAGTGGACAAATTCATTGGGTGAAGACAAGGTGTAGCGTTGAATATTTTCACCTCGATAGAGGGGGTTCCATTTTTTTGGCCGAACATTTTTTACTGAGAAAGGTCTCTCTTTAATTAGCGCTTCAGTTTGAGGTGGTGTTCCCTTCCCTTGCTCGTACATTTTTACGCCAGCCTTGACGGTTGCTATCGCACCAAGATTTTGAAAGCTACTGATCTTCGCCAATAGTTGCTTGTTCTGCTCTGTGTTTCGATAGTCAATTTTTTTGAGTTGATTTTCAGTGAAACCGGATAATTTTCTAGAGTAAGTTCGTTCATCTATTTCGATTAAGACGGTGCTGTTTTTTGGCGGTGTGCATTTGCAAAGAACAAAAACGAGGGTGTCGACAATAGCTAACTTAAATGCCCATCCAGATTGCCAAATTTTATTGAGGTGATTTTTACTGAGTAGCCAATCTCGGAATGTGTCGCAACTCTCCAAGTCACAAAAGGTATTCGGAGTGATAAAGGAAAGCAATCCATCGGCCCATAATAAGCCTGTAGATTGTTCGATAAACAAACAGTAGCTATCAGGGAATTTCTTGCTATTTTGATAGCGTGACAAAAGGTAATTAAGTTCACTTTGCGAAAATAATGCCCCATACGGCGGGTTCCCAATCACCGCATCGAAGCCACCCGCTTTGAATACCTGCGGGAATGCAACTTGCCAGTCGAACGCGTTGATGCGCTGCGCGGTCTCGGCGTCCAAGTCGAGCTGACTGTCATAGAGGTCTGGGCCGATGAGCGAGTTGCCGCATTGAATGTTGCGGTCGAGATCGGGCAGCACGCGCTCGTGAAACAGCTTCATCTGGCTGTTCAGCGATTCACCGGATTCGCCTTCCAGCACTTTGAGCAGCAGCGAGAGCTTGGTGACTTCCACCGCTTGCGCATCGATGTCCACGCCGTAGATGTGTTCGAGCAGAATGCGTTTCTTTTCTGACGTGGTCAGCCGCCATTCTTTTTGTGCAAAAGGGCGCAGGCGCGCTTCCTTGCCCTTGCTGTGTTTGTCTGCACCTTCTGCCACATAGCGCACCAGATACCAGTCGAGCAGGTATTGATATGCGCCGATCAGGAATGAGCCGGAACCGCATGCCGGGTCGAGGATGGTGATGCCTGCCGCCTACTTGCTGGTTTTGCCCTCCAGCAGTTTGCCGACAGTGTGCTGCACGATGTATTGCACGATATAGGCAGGGGTGTAGAACACGCCACCTGCCTTCTTCACTTCCGGCTTGTCTTCTACCACGGCGCGGTTGCCTGCTGTCAGGCGGATGACCTTGCCGAGGAATTGTTCGTAAACGCTACCGAGGATGTCCGCGCCGAGCACGGAAAATTCGTAGGGGCAGTCCGGATAGTAGAGATTCTTGAAAACCTCTTTGAGCGGTTTGTCGTCGATGCTCAGATGCAGCGTCAATTCGTCCGGCGTGCCGGCACGGCCCTTCTCTTGCGTAAAGTGGAACAGGCCGGAGTTGTAGCGCTCATCCGCCGCACGGAATAGTCCGCGCAGGCGATCATAAACATTGACGCCATTCTGCAGGGCCATCAACTTGCCGTAAGGCTCAATGCCGCGGTCTTCGCAGATGCGCAGGAAAATGATGCGGTCTATGGTTTGCTGTACGGCGAAATTGAGTTCGCGCTGGCTCAGGCTGGTGTTGCGCAGTGCGATATTGCGCGCCAGTAGGTCGCGCCAGCCTTCGATCTCTGCCAGGAACGCGCTGTCTACTTCGGTGGTGCCGCGTTTGCCTTTGCTGGTGCTGGCGTATTTGTCAAAAGAGCCTTTGAGTACCGCATCCTTGGAAAATATCGCGGCGATCTCGTCCCACTTTTCCGCGTAGTCGCGAAAGGTACAGTAGAACAGCCGTGACTTGCTGGCCTTGTCGCTCTTGTCAGGTTTCTGGCGGCAGTCATAAATGGCAAATTCTTCAAAGTCGGTGACGATGGACAGCGGCAGTTTGGCTGACCACGCATAGCGGCGCACTTGGAAGGCCGGTTCGATAGCTTCTTTGACATTGACCGACGGTTTCTTGGCTTCGAGGAAGAATTTGCGCGCGCCACCGATACGAAAGCTGTAATCCGGCGCACGGGTGGAGAGGCCAACCTTAATCGCATCTTCGTGGATGACATCGCGATAGGCTTCCGCATAGCCTTGGCTGTTGTCCATGTCCCAGCCGAGCGCTTTGAACATGGGGTCGATGAAATCGCGCCTGACCTGGGTTTCATTGTATTGCCCGGTGCGGTACGCATCCAGGTTGCGTTCGAAATTTTCAATCAGCGTGAGGACGGTTTGCGGGGCGGGCATGGTTTATCCTTGTTGCTGCGATACAAGAGTTTTACCGAACTGGCAACGTGGATACAGTGCCAGGAATGCCACGGGCATAGAAATCACACCTGCTCTACTCTATACGCTAGTAAAAATTGGAATTACTCCTCGGGGCGGCGGGAGTCTGGCGAGGGAAGCACAGATTAAATCCATTCGTGGTGAACCCTTCGACGGGCTCCCTTCGACAGACCCAGGGCAAACGGGAGGTTACCAGGATAATGTTCAGATCACGCCCTGACCCAGCATCGCATCTGCCACTTTAACGAAGCCAGCCACGTTAGCGCCATCAACGTAACTGATGCTGCCATCCTTGCGCTGACCGTATTGCAGGCAGGAGCTATGGATGGCTTTCATGATCTCCAGTAGGCGGGCATCAACTTCTTCCCGTGGCCAGGAAAGGCGCATTGCATTCTGGCTCATTTCCAGACCGGAGGTGGCTACCCCGCCTGCGTTGCTGGCCTTGCCGGGGGCGAACAGCACCTTGCTGTGTTCGAACAGTTTCACGGCTTCTGCCGTGGAAGGCATATTGGCCCCCTCGGCCACGCAGATCACGCCATGCTTGATCAGGGTAGCCGCATCCTTCTCATCCAGCTCGTTCTGGGTCGCACAAGGCAGCGCCACGTCCACCGGCACATGCCATGGGCGTACACCGGGAACAAAATTGGCCTTCACTCGCTCAGCATAATCGCTGACACGGCCTCGCAAATGATTTTTCACTTCCATCAACTCGGCTAGCTTCTCACTGGTGAAACCATCCTCGTCAACCACCGTGCCGCCGGAGTCGGAAACCGTTACCACCTTGGCGCCCAGCGCCATTGCTTTTTCCACGGCATATTGCGCGACATTGCCGGAACCCGAGACCGAGACGCGTAAGCCATCCAGCGAGCGACCCGTGTGCTTGAGCATTTCCTCGGCGAAATATACGGTGCCGTAGCCAGTAGCTTCCGGACGGATCAGGGAGCCACCAAAACTCAGCCCTTTACCGGTAAAGACTGCGTCGGATCGGTTGGATAGTTTCTTCATCATGCCAGCCATGAAACCTACTTCCCGCCCGCCGACGCCGATGTCACCAGCTGGCACGTCGGTATCGGAGCCGATGTGACGAAACAATTCGCTCATGTAAGTCTGACAGAATCGCATCACTTCTCCGGGGCTGCGCCCCTTGGGGTCGAAGTCGGCGCCGCCTTTGCCGCCGCCCATCGGCAGGGTGGTCAGAGAATTCTTCAAAGTTTGTTCGAAAGCCAAAAATTTGAGAATGGAGAGATTCACCGAAGGGTGAAAGCGGGTGCCTCCCTTGTAAGGGCCGATGGAGGAGCTGTGCTGTATCCGGTAACCCCGGTTAACTTTCACCTCGCCATGGTCATCCACCCAGGACACCCGGAACATGATGATGCGTTCTGGTTCGATTAGGCGATCCAGTAGGCCATGCTCGGCATAACGGGGGTGGCTGGTGATGAAAGGCCAGAGGCTTTCCATAACTTCGGCAACCGCCTGCAGATACTCCGGTTGACCTGGATTGCGTTCGGCTATGTAAGTGCCGAATTCCTGAAAGCTCTGGTATTTCATCGTAATCTCTCTCCAATAAAAAACAATTACACCAATGGGGTACATTCTGCCAAATTAATCGATGGATCGCATGGTATTTTTTTATAATCCGGTTACCCCTGGTAAAAAATCACTTGTCTGCGATCAGTACTGTCCGGAGATACGAGTTTTAGCGCACGGTAACTCATTGAATAACAATTATTAAATGGCATATTTTTCTGTAATCGATTTCAACTTGCGCCAAACTTCTGATTTTTGTCAGGAGCGCACATATGAACGCAGGGAAACCGGT
>CAMDAX010000039.1 GCA_945888885.1 Nitrosovibrio sp. Nv4
CTCTACACTTTGCTACAGATATTGTCGGTCTCTGTTTTCGAGAAAACCCCTATTTCATGCGCCTTGCAGCCCAATACCAGCAGAATCATTACACCACAACCCAATAACCAAATGATTCTATTTGATTTTTAACCGGACACTAGTGAAATCAGGATGCCTCTAAAAATTCAAAGCTCTAAGCATGGCACTATTCTGTCACAAGTAAAGTTGAATATGCGGCTTAAACCGGATGCATTATTGTCCTGGCTCCAGGGCCCACTTTTGTGAGCAACAAAATATTGTTGGCAGAGTCCAGATTTCTAGAGATGGCCATTAATCGATGAGGCTAGGAATAAGATGCCTTTTTCTATTTATTTTTCTGGGCTGCGCCAGCGTGATTGGTTATGCCCTGTATCTTCAGCTAGTAAAACATCTTCTACCCTGCCCTCTTTGCATCGTGCAACGAGTCGCTTATTGGCTAATGGGGTTAATCGCCTTGCTGGCATTCTTCCACGATTCACATGCAACAGGTCGTCGGGTGTACAGCGGCCTGATAGCCGTTTTTGCAATTGCCGGAGCGGTGGTTGCGCTACGCCATGCCTGGTTAGTACGCTATCCCGAAGCATTTGAATGCGGCATCAGCCCGGAAGAAAAATTCCTCAACGCCTTGCCGATCGCCAAATGGTGGCCCAGCATGTTCGAGGTGAATGGGGATTGTGCTGATTCAACATGGAAGCTCATGTCACTTACTATTCCAGACTGGTCGGTTATTTTTTTCTTAACTTTTGGTGGCTTGGCAGTCCATGTCTTCTTTGTCAGGCGCAATCGACGCTGAATTGATGCTGTTTTATTTTAATCGGTGTGTAAGGAAACACTTTTGTCGGCAATAAAGTATTGTGGCGAAATCCGAGTTTCCAAGTCAGAATAGATAAGCTGGCATAACCCGCCCGCCCACCCTACTTGAAAAACTGGACTTGCAGCCCAATAATCTGCTCCAGCAAACTGTTTTTATGAAACCTACCGGAGTCCGCGTCAATGAAACGTATTTTTTTATTCATGGTTACTAATCTGGCGATCCTGCTGGTGCTGAGTATTACGCTGCGATTATTGGGTGTAGATCGCATCCTAGATGCCGAGGGCGTCGGGATAGATTTCAATTCTCTGCTTATTATGGCGGCAGTGATTGGTTTTGGCGGGTCACTGGTTTCACTTGCCATGTCAAAATGGAGCGCGAAACGTATGACTGGCGCAGTGGTAATCGAGCAGCCATCTGATCCAACCGAACGCTGGCTAGTGGAAACAGTGCGGCGCCAGGCTGAGCTTGCTGATATTGGTATGCCGGAAGTGGCGATCTACGATGCATCCGACGTGAATGCCTTTGCCACCGGCATGAACCGCAACAATGCGCTGATAGCAGTGAGTACCGGTCTGCTACAAAATATGCACAAGGACGAAATCGAAGGGGTGCTGGCGCACGAAATAAGCCATGTAGCCAACGGTGACATGGTAACGCTTGCGCTGATTCAAGGTGTAGTCAATACTTTCGTGATTTTTCTGTCGAGGATAATCGGCCATACGGTAGATCGTGTCGTATTCAAAACCGAACGCGGCCACGGACCAGCTTTTATGATTACGAGTATTGTGGCGCAAATGGTGCTGGGCGTTCTTGCCAGCATGGTCGTCATGTGGTTCAGTCGTCAACGTGAATTTCGTGCCGATGCGGGTGGTGCACAACTGGCGGGGCGCAACAAAATGATCGCTGCACTGGAGCGCCTGAAACAACAGCATGAGCCATCGCAGCTACCGGATCGAATCGCAGCATTCGGCATTTCCGGTAGAAGTAACGGTATCAGAGGCCTGTTCATGTCACATCCGCCGCTCGAAATGCGTATCGCGGCACTGCGTGCAGCACCCTGATATATTTTCCTGCAATTCTGATTGATACAGCGGCGGAACGTGTCATGCGCCCCGTCGTTTTTTTACAGGGGAAGATGGAATATTTCGTGTCGATAGGATAATTTTCAGGCGGGCAACCAAACACACGCTGGTTGAGAGGTGTATTTTCACCCTGGCGTTCCGGCAATGGTCGGACTAGGTCTCGATACAACTACAATGAGTATTGCCGACTTTACTCGAGACCATTTTCCGTAGCAACAGGATCCTACAACTTATCTTGAACTTTCAGGCAGGCGTTCCTTCACGACAAGACTAGACAGGGATGGCTTCTGGACACTTGACTCACTCAGAAGATCTTCGTCGGTTTTTCGTTGTGGTGGGTTGCCGTCATATATCAGGCTGCGACGTCTCTGTAGGTAAGCGTCACGCAGGAATTCGTATTTATCCAGTGCAGCTTCCTCTAACGTTTTATCGGTATCCAGCAGATCTGCACGCTGGTCAGTCAATCTCGTCGCTCCGACCACCGGGCCGATGAAAGGAGCAACAAAGAAACTACCTACAACAATAGGATCAGCAGCCGCATCTAGCACGAGTCCACCAGCATCACGCAGTGAACTAGGGCCAAGAAGAGGCAGCATTAGATAAGGTCCGCTGGGAACACCGTAAAATCCCAGAGTTTGGCCGAAATCTTCATTACGTTTTTCCAGACCCATGTCACTAGCTATGTCAAGTATGCCCCCCAAGCCAAAGGTTGAATTAACCACTATCCTCCCACCACTGGATGCGGCATCTGCAAACTTGAGCTGTAAAAGGCTATTAAGCGTCACCCCTATATCGCCGAAGTTGGAGCGAATATTGCCGACCATCATTCGGATAGGGGCAGGTACCGCCGCTTTATAACCCTTCGCCACTGGTTCCATTACATTATTGTCAACCATTTCATTAAACTTGAATACGGCGCGATTGCCAGACTCATACGGATCTTGCTGAGCAAATTCCAGTGGGTCTTTCTTAACCTGAGTTGTGGCACAACCGGTGAGAGAAAATCCCAGCAGTAGCAGGGCAGGAAGCTTAAAGGACGTAAGACGACTCATATTCAGAATGTTCCAGTTTATTGTTGCAACAAAAATGAAATATTGCCACAAATATAGGACGGATTCAACCTCGCGATGCATTTATGTTATTTGAGATGCAATTTGTTAACACAAGATGTTAATGCGAAATAACCCTGCCAGCCTTCGGCGTGGCTATGAGGCTCCTCTAATAATTCGAGGCTCTAAACAAGGCAAAACGGAAATAAAAAATGCAGGTGTTGCAGGTGATTGATATGTATAGAAACATTTTTGTGAGCCCATAAAGTACTGTGACGAAATCTGAGTTTTTAGAAGCGACCTATGGCTTGTTATTGGACGTGCTAACCGAACCCTTATCCCGATTTACTCCACTCCACGTTTGGCAAACTCCCTTAGACGAAAACCGAGCAGCCAGAGTGTAGCAAAATAACTTGCTGCACCGAGTACCACTACCCAGGTCAGCCATATGGCCCGCTCTATTGCAGAACTCGCCAGCCACGATGCATCTCTGCCTGTGGCAAACCACAGCGCCACCCCCATCACTGCCAGCGCCAATAGCACTTTAAGAAAGAAAATCATCCAGCCCGGTTGTGGCTGGTAGATTTTCTGGCTGCGCAGTTTATAGTAAAGCAAACCGGCGTTAAGGCACGCGCCCAGACCGATAGACAGTGCCAAACCGGCATGGCGCAACGGTATGATAAACGCGAGGTTCATCAACTGGGTGGCGACGAGGGTGATAATAGCGATTTTCACCGGCGTCTTGATATTTTGCCGCGCATAAAATCCGGGGGCCAACACTTTCACCAGGATCAGTCCCAGCAACCCCACGCTGTAAGCCACTAATGCATCACGCGTCATCCACACATCATTAGCAGAAAATTCTCCGTGATAAAACAGGGTAGTGATCAACGGAGTGGCAAGCAACGCCAATGCCAGTGCCGCTGGTAACGTCAATAATACGGTCAGGCGCAGACCCCAGTCCAGCAACCGGGAATATTCTTCGGTACTGTTGTCGACATAATGTCGGGACAACGATGGCAGCAATACCGTCCCCAGTGCCACGCCTAATAAACCGGCGGGGAACTCCATCAATCGATCGGCATAATAAAGCCACGACACACTACCGGTAATGAGGAACGAGGCGAATATGGTATTAATCAGCAAGCTGATCTGGCCGACGGACACGCCGAACACCGCCGGCCCCATTTGTCTAAGTACGCGCCATGCGCCGACATCGCCAGATCTCAGACGTAGACGTGGCATCATTTTGATACGCAGCAGAAACGGTACCTGGAAGGCGAGCTGGAGCACGCCGCCAATGAGTACCGCCCATGCCAGCGCCAATACCGGAGTGTCCAGTAACGGCACAAGCCAGAGGGTACAGCCGATGAATGACAGATTCAGCAGCGCCGGGGTTACTGCAGGCACGGAAAATTTACCGTAAGTATTGAGTATGCCCCCCGCTAAAGCCACCAGCGAAATAAATAAAATATAGGGGAATGTGATGCGCAGAAGTTCGACCGTCAGCGCAAATTTCTGCGGGCTGGCGGAAAATCCCGGTGCGCTCACATAGATCAGCAGCGGTGCCGCAATCACGCCAATCAACGTAGCTACGAACAGCGCAATTCCCAGTAGCGTCGCAACATGATCGATAAGATCGTGCGTTTCCTCCGGCGTGCGGCTGTTTTTGTACTCTGCAAGTATCGGTACAAATGCCTGTGAAAATGCACCCTCGGCAAATATGCGGCGCAACAGATTGGGAATACGAAAGGCAACAAAAAACGCATCGGTGGCGATGCCCGCGCCAAAAATACGGGCAATCAACACATCGCGCACGAACCCGAGAATGCGGGATACCAGAGTCATGCCGCTGACGGTGGCGAGGGTTTTAAGCAGATTCATAGGGGAGTATATTACCCTGAATACCCTTACCGGTTCATACGCATACGAATGGACAATAACCCGATTAGTTTCTTACCTTCTAATTTGGTGCAATTAGTCCAATGAAATACTGTCAATGAAAAGATGCTTGACTTATTCCAGAAAAGCGACTAGAGTGAACTCACTCAGCAAACTTACCGAAAGATAAGGACGCAAAGTCACCGGCCTACGGGAAGCTAAGGTAGCGGGACTGCTTCATGGATACTTGTCCATGTACAGCCCCCCCCCCCCGTCATTGAGATTGATAACGCCGTAAAAAGACGCGCAGCCAATCCCTGAGCGGTTTTGCATCCGGATGGATGCACTGACAGATCGTCGTGAGTTTACGGTCGTCATGTAATGACGGAGCCCGGTATTGAAATATATCGGGACGAAAGAGGAACTTATCAGTGCTACCCGTATCCAAATATCTACGTAAATGGAGTTTATATGGCAACTAACTATCATCTATCTAAATCGGATGTGGAGGAGGGAATATTAGACCCTTTATCTTTGCCCGCCAGTATTTCCAATAAGATTCTTAATAGTCTTAAAAACAAGGTTTGGGTAGCAGAATTTAATTCTGTTCCGACTGGGGCTGAGTTGCGCGGAAAAGATCTTGCCGTGATAGATATAGGCGGTACAGTGAATCTTTCTGGAATTTCAGCCGCAGATATTAAAGACCTTGATGCTTTTATCTTCACTACCAACAACGACGTGAATTTTAGTTTGAATGGCAATGGTACCAAGTCATTCAAGGGTGTTATCACTACCAATGACGGCAATGATATCATCACGACTAATAGCATCATAGGGGTCACCGTCTCTTCCGGTGACGGAAATGATACTGTTACCACTGGCTCCGGCAAGGACTCGGTGTCGGCTGGATCGGGCAACGACAGCATAAATACCGGTGCTGGCAATGACACCGTATTGACCGGGTCGGGTAACGACAGCGTAAATACCGGCGATGGCAATGATAGCGTTGTGGTTGGTTCTGGTAATGATAGTGTTGATACGGGTGCTGGTAACGATACTGTTAAGTTGGCATTGGGAGCTAGTGGAACTTACCAATTTGATGGCGGTGCAGGAATCGATAATCTAGATTTAAGTCTGGCAAATATAGCTACTGTAAGCCAGGCCGGTGCAGTAGTAACGATTACTCTGAATGATGCTTCTGTTATCACTGCTACGGATTTTGGACGGTTTATTTATGATAGCAACGGCATTGCCACCCCTGATGGGGTTGTAATTGTTGCAGTTGCTGCCTTTGATGCCGCCTTCTAGTGGCCCATAAAAACATCTTTCACTTGAGTTGCCAGTAGCCGTTTATTCCGGGCAGGTCTTAACCAGCCTGCCCGTTTCTTTTATAAAATTTATTTGATATATAATCTGAGTGGGCGTGCATAAAATGCGGCACATGCAGAGCGTTCCCTATACGCTTCATGACCTTCTGCACATTGCACTTGAAAAACTTGATGCGGGCGAGTTGATCTCCGCTTTCCAGTTTGCTGATCAAGCCTGTAGGCTCACTGATTTTCCTGATGCAAATGCCCTGCTTGTTCGGGGAACAATTCTAGCCAGACGAGGTTATCTGGCTGATGCCATCAAAGATCTAGAAGCGGCTAGCTTGATAATGCATGGAAATCACAACATTGCATTCTCGTTGCTCAGGTTATGCTGGTCAGATTTAAAAAATCACCATGACATCTTCAGTCGGTCACTGGTTTCCCTACTAAGACAATCGCCAAACACCAGCCTTAATCCCGAAGTTGCAACCTGGATCGCAGGTTCAGGCTTAACCGCAGTGGGCGCCGCCTGGCGGGAAGATGAATTCATTACCGGTTGGGCCATAAACACCAATGACCCAATCAGCAAGCCAGCAAGCTTGCTGATTGAACTTGATGGAGGCTTTTTCGCCGTTGCAACTGGAATACCCACACCATGGCTCGCAACGGCTGGCATGGGGAATGGCTATAATGGTTTTCGCTTAAAACTACCCGCTTCGTTCAACTTGCTTAGAATAGGCATCTCGGGCAACAGCCTGTGGGGTTGTCCTGTTGTAGGCAATGCACAGTTAATTCCCGCACCGCCATCCCCATCACAAGCCTCGAACAGCGTCGATATCATTGTTCCAGTCTATACGGGATATGCCGAAACCCTGGCCTGCCTGGATGCGATCAAGGCATCGGATAATAGCGTTCCACATCGTGTGGTAGTGGTCGATGATTGCAGCCCAGATGAAAATTTGCGTAACGCATTAAGAGAACGAGCGCAACGCAAAGAGATCACTCTGATCTCTCGGCCCATCAATGCCGGTTTTGCAGGGGCAGTCAATACGGCGCTGGCGCTTGATAACAGCCGTGATGTAATTTTGCTCAATGCCGACACACTGGTATTTGGAAACTGGCTGGATCGGATGCGGGCAACCGCCTATCAGAGCGATGATATTGCGACGGTTACCCCGTTGTCCAATCATGGCGAGCTGGTTAGCCACCCTTTGCCTATGCACAACAATCCAGTGCAGAACGCCCAACACGCCGAGCTAATCGATCAGCTCTTTAATGTGATCGGGCCAACAGACGCGATCGATCTGCCCACCGGCGTGGGTTTCTGCTTCTACATAAAGCGAAGCGCGCTGAACAAGGTAGGTCTGCTCGACGAAGGTACTTTTGGTCGAGGATATGGCGAAGACACTGATTTTTGTTTGCGTATTCAAGCACACGGCTGGCGCAACGTTTGCGCAGCCAATACTTACGTTGTCCATTGGGGGGGGCGATCTTTCGGTGATGAAAAGCAGCGCCTGGTCGCACAAAACATACATCGTCTGCATACCAGATATCCCCACCACTCGGGGGAATATGACCAGTTCCTCGCCGACAATCCACTTTACGAACTGCGACGAAATGCCCAGCGCCATTGGTTGGCCAGCGTTGCGCCGCAGTTCCAGGGCACATTGCACCTGGGCACTCCCGAATCCCCCCCCGTGTCAGAAGGGGTAACGTTCACCCTCAAGCCTATCGAAAGGTGGCCCGGTCAATGGCAAGTAATCCTGATCATCACCGGCATTACCGGCCTGGACGCCATAGACTACGCCTGGCCGAGGCAATCTGCAGAGCTGCGAAAGGATCTTTTGGCGGCAGGTTTCAACAGCCTCGAATTAAAAACGTTTGGCGAATGGCCAGCCGACATTATTGACCAACTGACTGATGGTTTCATTCCCTATAATTTTACACTTGAAGACTGCAGCGGGTATTGCCCCAGAAAATACCGGCTGATACGCAATGCGATAGTTTGCGGCGACCCCGCTGACCTTGAAAAATGCGCTACCTGCGTCGCAGAACTGGGGCCGCTTGTTTATGATTATACGGGGATGATTCCCTGGCAAGAACGCACTCAGCGTATACTTTCCGGAGCGAATAAAATCGATGCATCAACCGATGAAATTCTTGATGCTTACAGTCGGCGGCTCCCAAAACCCGGCAAGCAGATTACACAGAATGAAACCCCGCTGGACTCTCTGACCTTGCCCCTGCATTCCGTAACCGCATGACGCAAACCTTACTTTGTTCCCGCAATAATTTTGCAGGTGCCCTACTGGGACGCTCGGGCAATTTCCTTATAGGCTGGGCAAGCAACCTGTCACACCCTGATAAAGTCGTGACTATCGATCTAATCGGGGATGAACAATGGATAGCAACTGCGCGTGCCGGGCTAAGCATAGAACTGGAGGATCCGCAGTTGATTATGCCAGCCGAAGCTCAAGGTCACGGTTTTGCGTTTAATATCCCGCCCAGCGATTGGCAGTCGATAGCCCGCTTTGAAGCCTGCGTTGCTAACGATAACCAGCGCCTGACCGGCATTGTTTTTACCCATCTGGACACACACCTATTACCTCAAGCGCGCAGTACGCATGTTGAAAATCAGGGTGGCTTGCGTTTGTGGGGGTGGGCATGGGATACCCTGGATCCCGATTACAGCCAGACAATAGTTGCTTACAAAGCAGGAGAAATGCTGGCAAAAAGCGTTGCAAATCAGCACTGTGCCGAGCTTGAAGCTGCCGGAACTGGCTCTGTTAATCATGGATTTAGCCTGACATTGCCGATGGAGATAGCCGACGGCTATGTTCATGAAATACAGGTAGTTACTGCTCACGGCCAAATTCTGAGTGGGAGCCCCATCACCGTACTCCAACCTGCGACAACACTCACAACCTGGACCAATACTTTGAAGTTGCCGCCACAAGATCGCATCTTTCTAGGCGCACTAATGGAACGTTATACCTGGTATGTGCCGCTGTCGATAGATTTCTCCAGCTACCGTGAGTGGTTTGACCGGTTTGGAAGCGCCCGACCTCACCCCTGCACCGCCACTTCAATTACGTGTGCTATTGCGGGAGATGGCGATGCGGACAAAACCCTGCGCAGTCTGCTCAGCCAATCTCACCCGCATTGGACTGCGCTGGTACGTGGTACCGCAGGCTCTCTGGTTGATAGCAGAATCCACTATGTAAAACCGGCAAAGTGGATAAAGCAGATACAGCGTGCCCTGAGTCAAATGAGTCAAGCCACTGGTATCATCAGTTTTATCACTGCGGGAGATTCATTGCCGGCAGATGCGCTGGCATCCATGGTTGAAGCTTTCGACAGCCCATCGGTACAAATTGCCTACACGGATTGCGATCAGATACTGGCCGGTGGACAAACGCCCTTCCCCTGGTTCAAACCAGACTGGGATCCAGATTTATTCCTGGCCCATACACCGCTGCATCATCTATTTGCTACCCGCCCCGGCAACCTGCCTATCAACAATCCGCATATCGATGAACTTGATGCCTGGCCATGGCTTGCCGTGCAATCAGTGGGCGACAAGCCTGAAGCGATTCATCACATCCCCCGCGTGCTTTACCATCGGCGCCAAGAGGCAACATCACCCGTGCATGCCGACGCCCAGCGCAACTGTGATACTACCCTTGCTCCGGGCTTAAGCCGGGTAATTGCAGCTAATGGAGAAACTGCGCCCGTCTGGACAAACCCTCCGGAATGGCCATCTGTAAGTTTGATTATCCCCACCCGCGATCATTTTGAATTACTGCAATGCTGCATCGAAAGCTTGCTCAAGACCGACTACCCGGCTTTGGAAATCATCGTTATCGACAACGATAGCGCCGAACCTGAGGCACTCGCTTATCTTAAACGTCTAAAACGCAAGAAAATGAACGTGATTCAGCATCCCGGCCCGTTCAATTTTTCTGCGCTCAATAACCATGCGGTACAGCAAGCCAAGGGTAGTCTCATCGGGCTTATTAATAACGACATCGAAGCCATCGATTCCATGTGGCTTAAAACCATGGTACGGCATCTGTTGCGGCCCAACGTGGGCGCAGTCGGTGCAAAATTGCTGCGGCCTAATGGCATGGTCCAACATGCCGGGGTTATCCTCGGTCTTCATGGCCTTGCCGGACACACAGGAAATGACTGGCATAAAGAGGATAGCGGCTATTTTGGGTATAACCAGACCACGCACAGCACGAGTGCAGTGACCGCCGCCTGCCTGCTCTGCAAGCGTGCAGATTATCTCGCCGTGGGTGGCCTGGACGAAAAGGATTTTCCGGTTAATTTCAATGATGTTGATTTCTGCCTGAAGCTGCGAAGTATCGGCAAGCGTATTATCTGGACACCCGAGGCACAGTTGCTGCATACCGAATCGGCCAGCCGGGCTGGCGATAACACGCCAGACCGGCGCGGGAGTTTAGCGCGCGAGAAAAACCGTTTAATGCAAAAGTGGCATCAGTGGATTACTGATGACCCGTATTACAACCCAAACCTCAATCTAGATGCATACAGTTACGCCGGGCTGGCAATTCCTCCACGTGGACGAGCGTTGCCGGACACAACCTTCTCCGGGAAAGCGTAAAAGATGCTAAAACTCTACAATAGGATAGGGTTATCTGGAAAGCAGATGGCTTGCACATACGCTGAGGACATTCTGATTCTGACCCGTGCATTTGAATCACGGGCACTGTTTCGCATTTGCTGTTAACTGACTCCGAACGGGTGATTGAAAAGCTTGACCCGATCTGGATACTGCAGCATCAATGATTAAGAAAATTCAAAGGGCCTTATGAAAATACTCTTCCTACACCAAAACTTCCCGGCACAATTTCGCCAGCTTGCCAACCACTTGATTAAAACCGGCAAGCACGAATTGTTGGCACTCAAGCAACCACCCAGTGCAAAATTCGACGGCGTCGGCGTGGCCGCTTACAAATTTCTCCGCGAACCAGAAGCAAACACGCACCCATTGCTTAAAGAAATGGAAGCCAAGGTGCTGCGTGGCGAAGCGGTCGCCGATGCCGCAGCACGTCTAAAAGCCAAGGGCTACACGCCCGATGTGATTGTTGCCCATCCCGGTTGGGGAGAAATGCTATTTATCAAAGATGTCTGGCCGCAGGTAAAACTGGTTTGCTATTTTGAATATTATTACAGCACCACAGGGCAGGATTTCGATTTCGATCCGGAATTTCCCGCATCCGCCCTGGCCGGATTGATGCGGATGCGGATGAAAAATACCGTGATGCAACACGCACTCGAAGTCGCTGATGCCGGTTGGTCACCCACCAAATGGCAGCAACAAACCCACCCCAGATGGGCGCGCAGAAAAATTAATGTCATCCATGAAGGGGTAGATACCAATTACTTCAAGCCCAACGCCAGAGCAAGTTTTAACATCGCCAACAAGAATATTACCCTCACCCGCCAAGACGAAGTCATTACCTACGCGGCACGGGCACTTGAGCCAGTGCGGGGCTTTCATATATTTATGCGCGCATTACCTGGCTTGCTGGCGCAGCGACCCAATGCGCATGTAGTCATTATGGGCCGCGAAAAAGCCTCTTATGGGCCGGAGCCAGAAGGCCATGCCAGTTGGCTGGAAAAAATGCTGGCCGAAGTCGGAACAGGCATTGATCCTGCCCGTGTCCACATCGTCGGCTTTCTGCCCAGGGATCTATATCGGACGGTCTTGCAGGTTTCCAAAGCTCATGTTTATCTGACTTATCCTTTCATACTATCGTGGTCACTGCTAGAAGCCATGGCCAGCGGCGCTCCCATCGCGGCATCAAACACAGCCCCCATCAAGGAATTTATCAAACATGGAAAAACGGGCGCCTTGTTTGACTTCTTTGATACCAATAATCTTATCGAAGCAGTTATAAAACAACTGGATACAAAACAGAGCCGGTCAGATAAAGTTACACGGGCTGCCAAAGATTTAGTTGAAAACAATTTTGGGCAAGCACTATGTGTCGAACAATTGGTGAAATTAATTGAATCTGTGGCTGACACAAAAGCTGTATCTATGTAATAGCAGGATTTTTCATGAAGGTTCAAATGAAGAAGTTGCGATTTACCGAAACCTAAATTGTGGGGATTCTGAAGGACACAGACGCCTGATACTATTTGATTGGAGGTATTGCGCTAAGCAAGGTTTTTTTGTTCAATTACTATCCGAGAAGGAGTCATCATGCAATTTAGTCGTTTGAGACAGTTAATTACTACCACGAAAGCTGAGAAACCTGGCGACGAGGATAGCGTTTCGATGTCGGCAAGTACCTTTATGTCGATTCTTCACGCTGCTCTCTATGCTTCCCCCATGTTTAACGAGGCTAGCTATAACGCCGACCATCCCGATATAGTGGCAGCGATTATGAGAGGGGAGATACCATCTGCCATCGAACATTTTGTCAAAACTGGATATTTTCAGGATGCCCTTCCTGGCAATATCGTTATCGACGAAAATTTCTACCTTTCCGAAAATCGAGATATCGCGCTGGCATTTCGGAAGGGTCAAATCAAAGACCTTCAGAAACATTTCGAGGTTCAGGGTTATACCGAAGGTCGTTTGCCATATGCTAAATATTCCGTTTGGGGGCGAGTGTAATTACAACCTCCATTAATTGGGAGAAGCTGCGTGTTTAGCACACCTAACGCCCTTGGTTCGGCAATGCCAATCAACGAAGCTGTGGTTCAGGTGCTGCTTGGCGCCTTCGACGCAAAGTTTTATTCCGAGGAATATGACGATATTCACCTTGGGCCGCAAGAGTTATTTGTCCATTTCATTTTGAAGGGTGTTCACGAAGGCCGTAGCCCTAACGAGTTCTTCGATGTTTCGGAATACCTTGCTGCCAATCGAGACGTACTGCTATCGGGTATGAATCCCTTCTATCACTTTCAGGTACATGGGAAGCAGGAGTGCCGTTTGACCACATCAGTGATTCGAATCAAGCAGCGTCTTACGATCTTGGCCGATCGAGACGATCTAGACTGGATTGAAACGATTCGCCCATTCATAGATAGCGATTATTATAGGCGACAGTTGATTAGCGTACAGCCCTATTTGACGGGATATGAAATTGATCTAGCCGTACATTATGGCTTGCTCGGATGGAAGCTGCGTCTTAACCCATCGCCGAGGTTTAACACTGCGCAATGGATCGAAGAGCATAGCGCAGTGAGCGCATTCAGGCTTAACCCCTTGCTCCTAGATACCATCGGGATGTGTTCGCAGCTAACTGGCAGCGCAACTGACAACAAGCTTGCTGACGGCCCATCTGCCAGGCCCATCGCGACCTACGAGGATCAGCCAAGTATTATTGATGATAGCCCTCCTACTGGTTCTCACGGAACTGGGCCAAACGAGGATAGTACCGAATCGCCGCACGTTCAGTTGTTGAGTGAGGACGTCGAAGAGATGCTCACTTTACGAATGTTTGAGGCCGATTACTACTTGGCCACTTATCCTGACGTGGCTGCTGCCGGAATTGATCCGTTTCAACACTTCATGACCCAAGGATGGCGCGAGGGCCGCGATCCCTCTGCGCGGTTCTCCACGGCTTTCTATTTGGCGACATACTCTGACGTAGCGGTCTCTGGTTTGAACCCACTTGTCCACTACGTCAAAAAGGGACGACTGGAGGGCTGCATAACCAAGTCAACTGGCGGGTGGAAAGTAGAGGTGTTGGAACGTTGCGTATCTCCTGCGAGGCGCGAGGCATCCTTTCCTGCCTTCTCTGGCAAGAAACTTTCCTACGAATCGCTCAAGGCGGCTGTGCTTGGCAAGACGGTGCAACGGAAAGCAAACAGGCCGCTGCCATTGATTTTCGCCGTGAGTCACGATTCATACTCCACAGTTACGGGAGGGACACAGATTTTTATTGCGGACGAAATGAATAACGCAAAGATATGCGGAGCTAGCCATTTGCATATTGCTCCTGCGACACCCGGGCTTACTGTGGCCGGCGAGAAACGGTCGTCCAAAGTGATTGTAACGAAAGATGGGGTTGTACTCGGCGTAATGGAGGCTACAGAGGTTTTTCGGTTGCTGCGCACTACAGAACACTTGAATATTAGGGTCTCCATCCATTCCTTGATTGGCTTTAGCGCCGCCATCATGAAAGGATTGCTGCCGATTGCCAAACAA
>CAMDAX010000040.1 GCA_945888885.1 Nitrosovibrio sp. Nv4
CAACACTTGGGCTTTCTTCACTTCTTTTTGGCTCATGAGTTTGTCCATTTTAAATTTGTCCGCCAATGTTTTAAACAGGGGTGAGTTTAATCACCAGCGGACATTTCTACTTGGGAGAAACCGGACATTACTACTTTGCGCTAACAGTCCTCACGAACGTGTCTTGAGTATATGTCGATACTGACATATACTCAATCAAATGAGTAAGCAGCGCAAACCGCTGGTGTGGCTGCATGGCGAAGTCAAAACACCCCCTTTTTCCGCCGATGCAAGAATTGAAGCGGGTGTTTTAATACAACGCCTGCAAGAAGGCATCAATATATCGCTGCCACACGCAAGACCAATGCTTGGCATCAGTCGTGGTTGTCGTGAATTGAGAATCCCCGACGAAAATCGCACTTGGCGCATTGTGTACTACGTTGATACGGTAGCCATCGTTATTCTTGATGTATTTGCCAAAACAACAAGCCAGATGCCCCAGACGGTAATTAACGTTTGTAAGGCGAGACTGAAACGCTACAAATCGATTTAGCATGAGGATAAAGCCATGAAGACTGACAAATTAGCGCGCCTCCAAGCCGCTGGCTGGAAAGTCGGCAGCGCGGAGGATTTTCTGCAATTAAATGGCGAAGAGGCGCGACTCGTCGCACTCAAGCTCTCACTGATTAGCGCGGTAAAAGAATCACGCATCAAACGCAAACTCTCGCAAATCGACCTCGCACAACGCATGAAATCGAGTCAATCGCGCATTGCTAAAATTGAAGCAGGCGATCCTTCAGTTTCACTGGATTTGATCGTACGTGCGCTCATCGCGAGCGGCGCAACAACGCGCGATATTCAGACAACGTTTACGGCAAATGAACGAATGGTAGGCTAATCAGAGGGATTTTTCGGGCTGTATCCAAGCACTACCCTCAAAATAATGTGCGATCCGCACCATTGCCACCGTATCCCGTTCGCAGTACAACAGTAGTGCATTGTGTAATTGCTGGCGGCGTTCTGATGAAGTTTCTGGTCGCATGATTTCGGCAAAGGCTTCCTGCGCCATACCGCCATTCGCCACCTCTAAATTGTCATACGCCAAGTCAGGTGCAATCGTCGGCAACACAGCCTTGAGAGACCACGAGCCGCACATTGCAGGGTGGTAGTAGTAATCCCTTGCAATTAGATACAAATCAACGATACGAACAACTGCAGCTCGTAACGCAGGTGCGAGATCAGGGTAATAGTCCGCAAGCTCCTCCATTCGGCTTCGTTCAAACGGGGCGTAGTAAACAAAGATCGTGCCGTCAGTACCAGCCGCGTTAATCAGGCTTTCAGCAAAAGATCGGCGCGGATCACTTTGCCCATCGGCTAAAAATGCACAATGCGTCATCACTCCCTTGGCTGTTTCGATATGGCATGACCACTGGAATGGCACTTGCATATAGGGGCGTGTACCTGCCCAAACCGGTACGGCAGGGTTGATGGTCTCAAAGTCGATGTAATAGCGGGGGTAAGGGAGAGCGGCAATAATCTTTCCAGCCTCTGAGTTCAGTTCAGCTTGACCGCTTTTTGACACGCGCCAGACGCGCTGATGTCTCGGGTTGTCTAAACGATCTTCAGGCACATCGCGCAAGTCGGTGTAGCCCTCGTCACGCAAAGTAGCAGCCAACGCACCGCCATATGGCAGGACTTCAGGCGGATATGAATCTTTGGTCTCAACACTCGGCGAGCAGTAACCAAAAAATGGACAGTTAAATGGTTTCTTACATTGATCGCCCGGGGCAATACACGGTTCTTCGCCAGACAAAGTCTCACGCGCGGCATTGATCCAATCGGGAACCTCTGCTTGCATACCCGAAATCTGTTCGCTGATGTCAGCGTGGTGGAACAGCCCGTGGTAATCGCCACCGCCGGGATAGACGAATTTATTGTCGAGATGCGCGATTTCTACGCTGGTCAACGGCAGCTTGGCTTGCTGTGCAACCCAGCTTTGAATGGCCGCATCGGTCAGGTGGTAATCCTTGACGCGGGTGGATGACTTGATCTCCACCATGCGGAAGCCTTTACGGTCTGGCAGCAATAGATCGGCGCGAATCAGCACTCCATCGGCTTGAAACGTCGCCTCGAAAATCGGGCGTTTTTCACCAGCCAGAATCGCCTCGGTATCAATCATGGCTTGGCCAAGATCATCGCCATCGATCAACACACCATCAGGGTAAAGCCGCTGCGCCACTTCGCCAACATAAGTGCCAACTGCAAAACGTGCCTGGTTGCTGTCGTCTATTACTTCTAATTCGGGGCGATGCACTTTCAGCCACAGTCGTTTTGGGCATTGGCGATGTTGCAAAAGGCGCGATTTGGATAGGCCGTGACGTTTTGTTTGTGTGTTGTTCATGGTGTGATTGAGTCTGGGTGAGTTGTGGATATTACGATCATTTCTACTGCCGAAACTTTTCCAGCACCGCCAGGTAGCGCGCTACCCATCCATCCATTTCTTTGCCACGATAGGTCGTGATCCATGATGGATGTGGCAAGCGCATAGAACAATCAACACTTGCGGGGAGCAGTTTACGCACGGTTTGCTGCACGACTTTACCCAATGAAATGACATGGGTAGGTTGGACAATTTCCATTTCTTGAAGAAAATTTCGCTTGACCACTTCCTGCATTGATGCGGGCAATTCATAGTAATTGAGATTCTTGCCGCCACGAATGAAACCTACCGACGCCACGTTGGTGACATAGAACGAATGGAAAAAAGCTTCCACCCCAAACTGGCGCACGACCTGAAAGAAGAATCCTGCAGTACGTTCATTGTCTTGCCGGTCAATGCCGGGGATCAGTTGCGAGAGCGACTGAAAATCAAGGAATGGGATACCCGTATTGCGTGCCCCATGACGGCCCGGATTGATGCCGCAAAGCACAACACGCGGCACAGCGCCACCATAGTACTTTTGCCAGAAAGTCTCGATGCCGTCCTTGTTGCGCAGAAAGTCAGAAAGAACACAAATTTCATGCTCCCCAAGCTGATGCAAGAAAATGTCATCGTTCAGGTAGCGGTCTAGATTTTGCTGGAGCAGGTTCATGTCAGATAAGCTTGTCGTGGCTAAGTTGCGGACTTTACCTCACTGGCACGACAACATGTGTCGCGACTGATACAAACCCTATTACCGAGCTGCACCCGTAGCACACCGAATTTTTGTTTGAGTATGCTTACCGCGCCGTTGGAACAAATGCATCGAAGCTGTCAACCTATGATTTATGCATCCTCTAAGTGACTGATAGCGAGGTATTAAGTTTTCTCTAAAACTCGGGATTGCGCGTAGACTCCCCGGTGAGCAAATCTACCAGGCTACGTAGCAAACCGATTAGTGCTTTTTCTTTTCGCATAGTTGCCTGATCTCCAGAGTAAGTCCATGCAAAGCATCATAGGCCACGCCATATTTCTCTTTGAGCGTACAGATGTCGGCATCTACATTCGCGCTACGAGCGACTACCTGCGGAATCTTGTTCCCGAACAGTGATGGTTGTGGCAGTCCGCCAGGCTCGCTAAACCGGCCTAGCCGTTTGGTCGTCAGGTCAGCGATAACCTGCCTATGTAGGTTGTTCGCTTGCACCTTTGTAGCGACGATCCCGAGGGGTGGAATCGGTAGCCCGATATCCTGTGCGAAGCGCTCCACATTGTCGACTATCAGGTAAATACCCAAGGTTGCCACCAAGTTGGGGGTGGCGGGAATCACGTATCCGGTGGAGATTCGCAATCCGTTCTTGGTCATGGTGCCAAGACTCGGCGGGCAATCAATGATGATGTAATCGTAGCGGTCGATTACTGGCTGAATGGCGGCTCGCAGGATATCGAGCGGATTGGCGGTAAAGTTACCGGATCGCTCAATCATTGAAATGCGGTATTCGAGCTCGATAAGCCGGATGCTCGAAGGCAATAAATCGAGCCGTGCAATGCCGTCCTTGATTGTCGAGACCTGGTGGGCAATCGCTTTTTCGATATCGAACTTGGGAGCATTATGCGGATTCAGTCGATCTTCGAAGAGTTGGGCAATAGTGCGACCATTTCTGTCCATCTCGGCGCGTTGGTCTTCGGAGATTAGCGAGGCCGTTGCATTAGTCTGCGGGTCGAGGTCGATCAGGAGAATGTGCTTGCGCTCATCCTGTGCAAGCATCTCGGCTACGGCCACCGCTGTGGTGGTTGTTCCGACGCCGCCATTGAAATTGATGAAGCTAAGGACGTGGGTTTCCTCACCATTGAAACTTCTGACCCATGCCGCGATCTTCTCCCGATCCCAAACTGAGCCGCTTTGAAGGTTCTGAATTGGGCGCGGGAAGTGGTCATACCGCATGCACCAGTTGCTAACAGCTTGCTTAGAGACACCCGCTAAATCAGCGATCTCAGCTATTCCGAGGAGGTTGTCGTTGGACATGTGCGCCTCCTTTTTGTGTTGGAAACGCTGTGCTCGATCAGTAGTGTCCGGTTAACTGACGAATTCATGTGTCGAACGTAAGCAATGGCGCATAGTTGGAGAGCAGCTTATTTTGGTGCCGATTTGAAATCAGTTTATATATATTTCGGCTTGAGTAACTTCCAGAGTTCGAAACCGCTGGAGGCAAACTATGAACTTGGGAAAAATATTGTTCGCGCGAATGATTCACCGCGAGATTTTGCTGGAGCAGGTTCATGTCAGGCAGGCTAATCGTGGCTGAGGTACGCACATTAAGCCAATGGCGCGACAGGTTGTGTCGCGATTGATGCAGAGATATACTGCTATTCTGCAAACTTCATTTCAACTTACTGTCGCGTTCCCGCATCCAAACCGGTAGCTTTGTTTTATCTTGGGGGCGATGTGGCGGAGAATGATGTACCTTGCGGCAGCTTTCGCAAAGCGTTTCTGTCCACTTGCCCAGCCCGCGTTTACGGTCGAGCTGGGCAGCCGCACCGCATAACTCGCAGGTTTCCATTGATCGTTCATAAGCCTGGGTGACCAACGCTTCAATATGCTCGCTGACCCTTTTATCGAACTGCACCCGTAGCGTGCCAGTTTTTTGCTTGAGTATTGACACGGAAGGCCAAGCCTCGGCAGTTTTTGGTATGCCTTCAAGACGTGCTGCCGTTTCAATTTCTGTGGACACCTGCCAAACTAAATCAAACCAACCGTCGCCACACTCAAAGCAACGCTCTCGCAATTCGCGGTAAAGCAGCGGGTAGGCAGTAAGGAGTTTTTCTGTATTTTCGGGGTTCATTACATTGGGTGCGTAGTTGGTGAAATGAGTCTTCCCACCGAGGTTTATTAATCCAATTCCTCACCAATCAAGTCCGATTCTTTTTCTGCTGCCCGACAACTCGAACAGGTACGTTCATCGGCTGTCTCTGGCGCTATCGTAGGGATCCCATGCAATCCGGGTTTGGTGATCTTCTTTTCAATAAGCTGCTCGTTAAAAAACTCAACGAACTTGTCACGAAAATTCATATTCAAGTTTGAACGATGCCCTTGTGCGCGAGGAACGATGAGTTTTAAATCATCGTTCTCTATTTCGATTGAGGTTTGACTGCCCGATCCAAAGTACCAAAACGTACTGCCAATTAGCACCTTCTTTCCAGTCGTAACATCTCTGTCAAAATCCTCGGGTCCGTCGTGATTCGACCATGATTCACGAGCCTTTGAATATATGTTCGAATCGTACCAAATGCAATCGCCTTGATCCTTTTTGCCATTTGGAATCTTTCCCTTAATGGAATCCGAACCATTTGAATTGCATCGTTTAATGTATTCCCCCCATGTCAGACTTTTATCAACTACCATGCAGTACACAATGCGAAGAGAATCTTCTTTGCAGCCAAATCCAACAACGACATCTCCCTGATCTGCAACACTTCTAATTCTGGGTTTGCAAATAGCAAGCGTACAAACTTTACCGTATGGATTAGGCGCACTGCCACCATCATGCGCGACCTTGTAGGTGAAAAGTCGTTTTTCAATCTTCTTAAGCTCATTCATCATATTTCCTATCCCCAATTATTATTGATAAGCTTGACTTGCTGGAAGTCGAGCCACTTAAGGAACTGCTCCGGTTTAGTGAACCAAGGTGGGCAAACGCTCCTTTGAATGAAGCCGTCCTTGACCCCAATGTCTCCCCACGCATCAAGAATTTTATTTGTTATGCGATATGCTCCATTCCTATACTCGCCGATCGGAATAGCATGACGGAACCTACCGGAACGTGACTTGTCCGCAAATACTACCAGGTGCTCGTCATTCATCTTTTGTATTCGGGTGTGTGCGTTGACATGCCATTGGCCAGGAGAAACATCCTTCGCTTTTTTAATTTCGTCAATGAAGAAAATTCCATATAACGCGTACACAAGCACATGGTCGCAAGGTATGACTGGTCGGAAACTTGCGAAAAATGCAATAAAATCGCCTACATCAAGTTCCCCAACACGACACCCCCTTCCTGTTGCTTGATCGCCGTAGGTTAGATTTTCAAAGTCAGGATCAAGATGGCAACCTATTGACCTCAGGTGCTCTGGAAATGCCAGTTGTATAGAATTCCGCTCAGTAAATTTACTAAAGTGAGTATCCATCTGAGCGTAGGTCGTCTGCATGCCCTGCCGAAATATCTGCTGAGGATTATCTTGGCCTTGAGGAATAGGCATGTATAAATAATCATTTGTAAGGGGATTTATGGGCGCATTGTATCGCCCAAAGGTCTGGTCAATTCCAACGCGGAGCAGCAAGCCGCTCATGCCAGATGACCATCATCATCCTGCTGATCGTACATATCTAGAGGATATGGCTCTGAGATGCGGCTGATTACCCACTCGGTCTTTGCAAGTTTGATTTGGATTTTATCTGGCGATTGCAGCTTGCGAACTATGCCGATTACCCATTCAGCTTCCGTTTTGTTCAATTTATGCAGGGCAAGATCAACCTTGCTGCTCGGATCAAATGCGAGACTGTAGTCAATATCGCGTAATTCGATGTCGTACAGAATTTGTTCAATATTCTTATTTTTAGCATACCGATATTGCTTGCCATTAGATGGTCTGGCTATTATTTCCAAAGTGTTTTCATTTTTAAGCTCTTCTTTGCCCACCAAGTTGGAATAGCCCTCGAAAGCGGCACCATCGACTAGCCGAATCCCCGCAATCTCCATCACCATGATTTACCCCCGTTTGTTGTTATTGCCTGATACTGGGTTTCCCGTATGCCTTGCCGCCCAACCATATTCTAAACCCTAAATATCCACATATTCCAGATTGCAGCTTACGCACTGGTAGTGCTCATCCCGCGCCAACCGATATGCTGGTAATTGGAACGTCGAAGCAACTTTTTCGATGTCGGCTTTTTTCATACAGCGGTCGGCATAAAGCCTGAAGCTGCTGGACTCCTTGAAATAGACCACCCGACCGCGTGGATAGTAGTCGTAGGCTTGGCTTTTGAATAGCTGCTCCGTGGAGTTTTTAGGAACAAGTGTCTGCCAGTAATCATAATGGCCACTGAAGCCGACCGTGTCGCCATAAAGTTCGCCTTGTTCAAGCGGCACCGAATCGAAATAAGGTCACCGTTCACGACAAAGAAAACTCCTACTTTTGCCTGTGTCATTATTCTTTCGTGCCTGTATTTATATGCCGGAATCCCATATACCAAAATAAATTGCATCAGCCTTAGTTTTTGTTGTGACCGGAAACAATTGCGAAAATATTTATAATGCTCCAATTTTGATTGGCATTTCATGCATCCATCTTCACTGCACTATCGAAGTTGTTCGATAACCAATTTGCGAACATATAATCTCGGTAGCCCACATGTCGCATATATTCAATACCGATAGTGCGCTCCTCAAAAATTTGCAGTAGTGTTTGATTGGTTGGTGAATAGCGAATGCTCCTTAATGTGTCTTGCCAATCAGCATCTATCAAGCTACAAACTTTACGAATCTTGGCAACTTCGGTGCTACCCACACCCTCAATCATGCGACAGATGTCGGTGAGTTGATTCGACCACATCAATATTCCGCGCGATTCGCGAAGCACGGCATCAATCCAAGGGTCGGGTGTAGCATTCAAAGTTGGCAGATTCCGCCCTGTTCTAAGATGCATTAGATACAACTTTGGCACCATTAACCAATCGCCCCAAGAAGTTGGATTAAAGTGCGTTACCCACTCGTTGAAACCTGTGATGCCTACAAATGGTGGAGCCGTCTCGGAACTCAGTCCAAAATCCAGCTCCTCAAAAGCAATTAGGGCAGTAGTAGTAATTGCACCATCGACCAGTTCGCAGGTGACAAGCGCCCATATGCCGCTGGGAATCTCTTTATGTCTGTCTCTGTGTAGATATGCATCCTTAAGCCAGGGATTAATGGCCTTACTCATTAACTCATCCCTAAAAATTAGGTAATCATTGCCCGATCCAAAATCACTTTTGATTTTCCTGATCTCGATTAGTTGAAGATTATCGCCCTGCTTTGCTTCTGCTGAATTCAGTTCCATTTGTTTGCACATCCTTGTCGAATCATTCATGAAAAGTGACATGATAATCATATTGCCTGTATGCGACACGCCATGACGCAGTCAGTATGCTAAAAATACATCCCCAAAAGAAAATTACTGGAAAGGCATCAGGATGCTGCGGGTTTAGACAAGTACCACGACTCAGATAATCGTCTTTGCTGTGTGGTAAATACCATGTAGCGATTGAGTCATATTTACAAATTCATCCCGCAAAGACGAAGGCTCCAGCACTTCCACCTGATCGCCAAAACCCAATAGCCACCAACGTAATTGTGCCGTGTCCGGCACGGTAGCTTGCAGGCGTACCCAGTCTGGTTGGTCGGGTTCTATCTGCTGATCAAGCGACAGCGGCGTTTCCCGCAGATGTTCGGCAGCGGGTGTGGTGAAGCGCACCACCAGTTTGGTTTCCCCACCCTCATCAAAACCGAGTGCGCCTAGTCGGATGTATTCCGCCAGATCAAATTTCTTCGGTGTCTTGACGGGTTGATCCAATACTTGTGCCGCCTGGATGCGGTGCACAGCGAGCAGGCGAATGTCGGTGTAGTCATATAACGTGGCAACCAGATAGGTGACCGCGCCGCGTTGCACAATCCCCAGTGGATGAACCGGATAGGTTTTGGTTTCACCTTGCTCGCGTGAGGTGTAACTGATCTGCAATTGTTGCTCGGACAGCAAGGCGGAATGCACCGCTTCAATGATTGCTTCGGGATAGTCCGGCGGGATCAAAGGCTGGCTAGGCGGCACGATGGCAATCTTCTTGCGCCAGCTAGCCAGTTTTTTCACGCCTGCACCGCTGGATAACACGCCATCAGCACATTTGAAATACGGGGCGAGAGTTCCAAGCAAGCTGGCCGGTAACAGAGTTGCCAAATGATCGTGTGCAAGTTCCAGCGTCAAAGCTTGTAGCGGTGACATGGTGGGTAATGCAAATGCCTCGGCATCTTTACTCCAACTCCATCCATAGGGGCGTGAACGTTCGTTGGAAAGCAGCGGGAAGATTGCAGAAAGCGCGAGCAGATCACGCTCCACGGTGCGCTTGCTGACTTCAAAGCCTTCCGACCCCAAATGCTCGGTAAGTTCCCGTGCGGTTATCTGGCGCGGATGTTGCGGGATACGCCGGAGCGTCGCCCATTGGCGTAATTGCGTGTCGTTCTGAGATTGCATGATGTCGCTCGATGGATTGGGTGTCGTGTTCATGGCGTCAGGCCGCCTAGTCGAAAAAACAAATATACATTTCGACTGCGACGCAGTATGACGCGAATGGATGCGATTCTACTTATCTATCTGCAAAAAAGTGAAAACGATGATCTACGAACACATTGAAGGCGTGGAAGTGACCGCGCAGCTCTCCTGGGAAAACGACACGCGCTATCGCTATCGGCTGGAAATCGTCTTAAAAGATGCCGTGTTTACAGGGAAAACAGTTTGTGTGGTGATGCAGAATCCGAGTTATGCCGGAGAGGACGTGGCAGACAAGTCGGTTCAATTTATGGAGAAGGTGGTGTTTATGAAAGGATCGCCGGAATTTGAGGGGGTGCGCCGACTGATTGTTGTTAACCAGTTTGCGCGCATTCAGACCAACCATTTTCAAGGTTTGCCACACGAAACTGGCGCACTCAATGATGCCGCAATCAAGGACGCTTTGTATGAGTCCGACATGGTCATTCTGGGATGGGGCTCTACAAATCGTTTTGAAGAGCGCAAAGCGTTTGTTCTTGGCCTTCTTGGGGAGATGAAGCAAAGACGCTATTCAAGACCAGGATGCATCTTTCACGTGGTCGATACGAAGAGTTTATTCAGCCGCAGCAGCATTGAATGATGAGGGGGGGTGACTACTGCGCTCTTTGCCAAGGACTATGCGGGTCAGAAAAGTATACCTTGATACCGGCTGCTGCTGCCGGTTGCCGGCGTCCCGCCATTTCTTTGCCTTGATCGTGTTTTTCGATACTCAGCTGCTTGTAGTTTTTCCCCTTGCAACATTTTTGGGGGGAAATGTTGCACATGGGTTTTGATCGCGCCAGATCTAATCAGTTTACGGTGAATGCAAAATTGCAAACCTGCTGTGCACAGTAGCGGAAATGGATAAGCGCGGCGAATTCAGGGGTGCTTATTGTGGCAAAAAATAAGACGCCAGACCAGAGGAATTCGACCCGAAAACCGTTGTACCGATAGAAACCTATTTGCAACTGCTGCAAGAGGAAATTAGCGCTTACCACCAGCGTCCCCACTGGGGAAATGCCTCTCCCCCCTATATCCGGTCATGCAACAGGAAATAATGCAACAGGAAATAATGCAACAGGAAATATTTGATCTAATCTAAAAAATCTGCTAGCGTGAAATTACTTGGCAACCTTACTGAAAGGTAGGGACGCGAAGTCACTGGCCTAAGGGGATACTAGTGGGTAGCGGAACTGCCTCAGGATGTCCATCGATGAGCAGAATCGCCCCCCATCTAGCAACCCGATGTCGAGAACGGTACGTGGTGAAAAGACGCAAAGTCAACCCGTGGACAGCTATGCCTCAGACGGATGCGTTGACAGACCCACGTGGGATTACGACCTCGTACAACAACGAAGTCCGGTATTGAACATACCGGGAAGGAGTTCCTATCATGAATGCAGGCACGGTATTAGTTGACAGCCCATACAAGACCTCTGGTGGCGATACTGGGAGTGGGAAAGGACCTATATGACAGCTCCTATTTTCACAGATGTTCAGGTCATCGCTCAGCTAAATTCCGGCTATAGATGGTCAGGTTCTACTATAACTTACGCCTTTCCAACAACGTATGCCGGAATGTATTATTCGACTGAAAATCAAGGGTTTATCGCAGCGACTCCGACACAGCAGGCACTTTTCAAGATAGCACTGCAAAGCTGGGATGACTTGATCAGCCCCAACTTTCAGGAAGTAGCATCAGGTTCTTCGGGTTCTACTTATTCTACATCGAATATAGATATAGCCTACTCTACGGTCGGTGTTAGCTATGCGCATGCATATTATCCTACTGTCGGGAGCGCATGGTTTAATGCTGCTTATGCATCAGGCATAAATAATTTAGTTTCACCCTCGATTGATGACTATGGTTACCAGGTCTTTATCCACGAGTTTGGGCATAGTCTTGGCCTTAACCACATGGGTGACTACAACGGTTCGGGGGACTGGACGCCCTCATCCTATCAGGACACGGAGGTCTACTCGGTCATGTCTTACTTTGGCCCGAACGGACCCCTTTATTCGACCGAAGTAGCATCGGCCGACTGGACTGGAAGCGACGGCCAAGTTTACTTTCCGCAAACACCCATGCTCAATGATGTGATGGCTATTCAGCAGATTTACGGCGCGTCTACTACCACACGTATCGATGACACTGTTTATGGATTTTCCTGCAATATCACCAGCAATATGGCGGGCGTGTTTGACTTTACGACCAACCTTCATCCGATTCTCACAATTTTCGATTCGGGCGGCATTGATACGCTAAATCTCAGTGGCTGGTCAACAGCGTCGCAAATTTATCTCCAGGCAGGTGCTTTCTCATCGGCAAATAGCATGACCAATAACCTGTGTATTGCTCGGAGCGTTGTGATCGAGAATGCTGTAGGTGGCAGTGGTAACGATGGGCTTACTGGTAATGCAGTCGGCAATTTACTGGACGGAGGCGCTGGCAACGACGTGATCTCAGGGTTGGAAGGTGGCGACACGCTGATTGGCGGGGGCGGCAACGACCAATGCTTCGGCGGAGCCGGCACAGATACTGCGATACTGCCAGATTTTCTGGCCAGCTATGCCATCAGCTACGACTCCTTGACAGGCCTCCTCACCGTTAGCGGTGCTTCATCTGGCAGCGACACCTTCTCTGAGGTTGAATATTTCCAGTTCTCAGATGGTTTACGAAGTCTCGAACAACTGCTCGGAGCCGACTTGGCCGCACCGACGCTGAACAGCACCAACCCAACCGACAATGCCACCGGCGTGGCAGTCAACACTAATCTGGTGTTCACCTTCAACGAGGCGGTACAGGCCGGATCTGGCAACATTTACATTTATAACAGCGATGACACAGTGGCGCGAAGCATTGCCGTGAACGATACCACCCAGATTAATATTGTCGGCAATACCGTCACCATCAACCCTAGCGTTGACCTAGCCAACGGCAGCAGCTTCTATATCAGGTTGGACAGCGGTGTCATCACAGACTTTGTGGGTAACAATTTTGACGGCATCAATGACAGCAGCTCGCTAAACTTCAGCACCATCAGCGCATCAAATTTGACACTGACTGGCACCAGTGGCGCGAACACCTTGACTGGTGGTGCCGGCAATGACACGTTGAATGGCTTGGCCGGCAATGACACGTTGAATGGTTTAGCTGGTAACGACATCCTCAATGGCGGCGCCGGTACCGACAGCATGAATGGCGGTGACGGGTCGGATATTTACCTGATTAGCCAGGCGACCGAACATCCGGTGGCGGAGATCGCCGACAGCGGCAGCAGTGGTACGGATGAGGTGCGTTTTACTTCGACAGCCAAGGGCGCCGCCACATTGACGCTGTATGCCGGAGACACTGGCATCGAGCAGATAGTGATCGGCACAGGTACCGGGACTATGGCAGTCACGACCAGCACCAGAACCCTTAACGTCAATGCTACGTCTGTTAACAATGGACTATCAATCATTGGTAACGCCGGGTCGAATTCCATGACGGGCACCGCTTTCGCCGACATCCTCAATGGTGGCGCTGGAGCGGACATACTCATCAGTGGCGCTGGAGCAGACATACTCATCGGCAGCAACGGCAAGGACATTCTGACAGGGGGCGCAGGTGCGGATTACTTCGTGTTCAATTTCGCTGCGAATACGGCAAATAACAAGGACACGCTGACTGATTTCCTATCCGGGACTGATACACTGCAGTTCAGCAAAGCAATATTCACCACACTGGGAAGTATTGGGAATCTTGCTGCTGTAGAGTTTAGGTCAGGCGCGGGTGTAACCAGTGGAGGGAATGCAGACGACCACATCGTCTATAACACCACCACCGGGGTGCTTTATTACGACGCAGACGGGAGTGGTGCCGGTGCGGCAGTGCAGGTTGCGCTTCTAGGCACCACCACCCATCCGGCGTTGGCCTACACAGATATCCAGATCATTGCCTAACCCATCTTTAACATCCAGCAAAAAACAATGTTCCTAATCATGCAATTAGCGCGTACTGGTGTTTCTACAGCACATTTTGCTCGTTATTTCCCCGTCAACTGATCAGTTTCTTGATCCCTCCAGGCGTTGAACTGATTGCCAAAGCTTGGTAGATTGCCATCAAATCAGGCTCCGCCCCAGTGCTCTTGCGCACATGGATGGTGCGGCCATCTTTACGCCGTAGACCGGTTGTTACCCGGCGCCGAACGGCTAGCGTATCTTTCAATTGGAGCCAGGAATCGTTGATTTCCTTCTGGAGCCAGATCAGCGAATAAACAGTCCTCAATATTACCGGAAAATCAAGCGGAAAGCCGGAAAGAATAGAATATTATGGCACAACAAAACAGTATTCAAAATACACCCGTTTATTATTAATGGTATTTTATGAGTTAGGGGCTGTAAATAGCGGTGTAAAAATGTACCACTGAAACGCACTTATTTTCGCGGAGATCGCGGAATAAAAGTGTGCCAGTCCAATGCCTATAAGCTGATGTATTTAACGTCAAGCGAAAGGCGAAGAGGATGTATTCAGTGGAACTTTACGT
>CAMDAX010000041.1 GCA_945888885.1 Nitrosovibrio sp. Nv4
CAACACTTGGGCTTTCTTCACTTCTTTTTGGCTCATGAGTTTGTCCATTTTAAATTTGTCCGCCAATGTTTTAAACAGGGGTGAGTTTAATCACCAGCGGACATTTCTACTTGGGAGAAACCGGACATTACTACTTTGCGCTAACACAACTCATCGGTGGGCTTGTTCTTTATTTCCATGTGGCCTACGATTCTTCGTTCATCCCTCAGTTGTCATCAGCAAACTGTTCCAGGAAATCAAGAAAGTTTGCTACCATCGAGAGTTTATTCCACTTCAGAAGTGAAACAAGGTGATGATGGACAAACGCTGCAGTCAGTACATCGCTTGGGGGACTTCATGCGGGACGAATAGTACGGCTAGGTGCGAGTACGGATATCAACAAAGTGTTACTGATGATTGGTATCCGTTCTTGTCCGTCCATAATTTAGTTGCAGGGCACCTTGTTATAATAAAAAAGCCATCCCTTGAATAAACCCCCTGAAACTATGAAACCTCCCATGTCTCGATTCTGGCGGCGAATGTTGAGCATGATCTACGAGTCGCTACTCCTGATCGCGGTACTATTTATCGCCAGTTTTATTTTTCATCTCGTATTCAGCGACCCTGACGCTGTTTTCTTTAAGCCGGCGCACCAACTCTATCTATTACTGGTGATGGGTACTTATTTCATCTGGTTCTGGATTCATGGTGGACAAACTCTGGCGATGCAAACCTGGAAACTGCGGCTGACTACCACCGCTGGCGAGGGAATCAACCTGAAGCAGGCAGTCGCACGTTACTTGTTTGCAGTAGTTGGTATCTCCCTGTTTGGCTGCGGAATATTCTGGGCACTGCTCGATAGTGACCACCAGTTTCTGCACGACAGGCTTGCTGGTACCAGAATCGTAAATGTTGGAGACTGAGTTCAGGATTGCAGGAGGCCACATTGAAGGGCAATCCATATTTCTTCGTTATTTCGATAGAGTCATTGGCGGCGGATTCAAAGGATAACCTGCGTAAAAATTTCTTGGCATGTCCTCAGTATCTTTTTTACCGGGATTTTGAATTTCAGAAGATCATCCCTTACGCAGTTCCTCCCACCGTTAACCCGTCTATCCGTAGTGTTGGCTGCCCCACCCCTACTGGTACGCTCTGGCCTTCTTTGCCGCAAGTGCCGACACCAGGGTCAAGCGTCATGTCGTTGCCTATCATTGAAACACGTGTGAGAACCTCTGGTCCGTTGCCGATCAGGGTTGCTCCCTTTACAGGATAAGAAATTTTTCCATCTTCGATCATGTAGGCTTCGGCAGCAGAGAAGACAAATTTTCCGCTGGTAATGTCCACTTGACCACCACCAAAATTTACTGCATACAGGCCGTGTTTAACCGAAGCAATGATTTCTTCCGGATTCTTGTCACCATTCAACATATATGTGTTAGTCATGCGCGGCATGGGGATATGGGCGAATGATTCTCGTCTGGCATTGCCGGTGACCGGTACTTTCATCAGTCGTGCGTTCAGGCTGTCTTGTAGGTAGCCTTTGAGAATGCCATTCTCAATCAGCACAGTACATTGGGTGGGATTGCCTTCATCGTCGATATTCAATGATCCGCGCCGCCGTGCCAAGGTACCATCATCCACTACAGTTACACCAGTCGCAGCGACACGTTCACCAATGCGCCCCGCGAATGCGGAACTCCCCTTACGGTTGAAATCCCCTTCCAAGCCATGGCCAATAGCTTCATGTAATAGTATTCCAGGCCAGCCGGCACCCAGCACTACTGTCATGGTTCCGGCTGGAGCTGGCTTCGCATTTAGGTTCACAAGCGCCTGATGCACTGCTTTGGCCGCGTAATCGCGTAATACGTCTTCAGTGAAGTAGGCATAATCGAAGCGCCCGCCACCGCCGGCAGAGCCTTGTTCGCGACGGCCATCCTGTTCGGCGATGACTTGCAACGAGACTCGTACCAGCGGTCGCACGTCCGCTGCCATCAGGCCATCGCTGCGTGCTACCAGCACTACTTCATATTCCCCAGCGAGTGATGCGATCACCTGGATTACACGTTTGTCGACCGCACGAGCATAACCCTCAAGTTTTTCCAGCAAGGCCACCTTGTCCGCATCCCCAAGGCTGGCGATGGGATCCTGGGGAAGGTAGAGTTCGCGCCCTTTACTGCGCTTGACTGCCTGCACCGAATGCGTCACCCCCTGACCAGCGATGGCACGAGTTGCCTGTGCCGCCGAGGCAAGCGCGGGCAAACTGATGTCGTCAGAATAGGCGAAGGCGGTCTTGTCGCCACTTACTGCACGTACGCCTACACCCTGATCTATGTTGAAGCTGCCGGATTTGACGATACCTTCTTCCAGCACCCAACCTTCAGCACGGTTATACTGAAAATACAAGTCAGCGTAATCGATATGATGTGTGAGTATTTGCCCGAATACCTGCTGCAATCCGGCTGTATTTATTCCATAAGGTGCCAGCAGGCAACGTTCGGCCATGGCGAGTAGATCATTGGGTTCGGTGACAGGTTCTGTGATCATGGTATCCAGTTTCATTATCTGACTAATCAATAAAAATATTATTTGTGGAAGATTTCAACAATGGTGCAAGGTGCGGTGATTCAGTGCGGGCAGGCTATTACGCAAGCTGGCCTGATACTCCGGATTTATGTTGGCGATTACGACTCCAGCGCCACGCGGCAGGCGATCGAGTACCACTCCCCATGGGTCAACGATCATGCTGTCGCCATGAGTTTCACGGCCGTTGACATGGTAACCGCCCTGAGCAGGTGCAATCACATATGCCAAGTTCTCGATGGCACGGGCACGAATCAACGTTTCCCAATGAGCTCTGCCAGTTATTGCCGTAAAAGCTGCAGGAGCGAGAATGATATCCACCTTCCCCATTGAGCGGTAAAGTTCCGGGAAGCGCAGATCGTAACAAATAGAAAGGCCAATACGACCGAACGGTGATTCCAAGGCAACTACTTCGCTACCTGCTTCGATAGTTTTTTCCTCAGAATAGTGTTCGCTGCCGAGCTCGAGACCAAATAGGTGTATCTTGTCGTAACGCGCCACCTGCTTGCCATTGTCATCGTACACCAAGCAGCTGTTGCGCACTTTGTCAGGTCTAGATGATACCAGCGGCACAGATCCGCCCACCAGCCAGATACCGAAGTGTCTAGCGGTCTCACTCAGGAATTCCTGTATCAGCCCACTGCCATCTTGCTCGCGTGCTGCCACTTTGTCGGCGTCATTCATGCCCATGAGGAAAAAATACTCCGGCAGCGCCGCCAGCTTTGCTCCTTGGGAAGCCGCTATCTCGATCAGGCGTGCAGCCTCTTTCAAATTGGCAGATACGTTGGATCCCGCCACCATCTGGATGGCGGCGACACGAACTGGGCGGCTACCAGTCTTTCCAGATACGGGTACGGTGAGAGTGCTTGGATCATCAGGCATTATTTTAACCTCGATCCCCATAATTAATTGACTGTCGATCTCATTAGTAGCAAATTTCTCCGCCTATCGTTCTTGATTCTCATCAGGCATGATCTAGTCAGAAAAATATTAATGTTCAGGCTCTTTAGGTTCGCGTGCTCGCCGGTGTATTTCAGTTACTATTGGATCCACCCAAGAGCCAGTAACATTATATTCGCTGGACACCACCTGATCGAATGGATCTTTCAGCTCCTTATTTGCAATCATGGAAGCAATGCCTACTACTGGAGTGACTAACCCCAGTGAAGGCATGACCTTGACATGCAGTTTCTGAGTCTCCGCCGCCAGATCCACTTCTCCGCTCATGACAAATTCTGCTGCAGATCCCTCGATACTGAGATCGTCAGTAACTGCCACGCCACGACTGATTTTAACATTACCGGAAATATTGTCGAAACCAAAGCCCTCATTGAGTACATCGCGAAAATCCAGCGCAATCCTCCGTGGCAGCGCTTGCAGATCAAAAATACTGAACAGCTTGCCGATCCCCGTCTCGAGTTTAGGAAACTGACCCTGCCTGGCTTTCAGCTTGAGGCTGCCAGACAGCGTGGGATAATCGATTGATCGGGGGCTACCGGACCATGACAACACGCCTTCTAGTCCACCCTTGCCGCGTTTTACACGATCAGGGTAGCCGAGCCGGACTAGAAGCTTGCCGATGTCGCGGGCTTCCAGCTTGATGTCAGCCTGAATGCGAGGGGGAGTGGCATGACTTTGCCATACTCCTTTCGCCACCAGCGAGCTGTCGGAATTGATAATGTGCAGTTTCTCAATATGCCAATCCTGTTTCTGTTGATTTGCTATCAGCTCAAGCTTACCCAAAGGTTTCTCGCTGATGATGAAGCTATCCGCCACTATATCCAGTGCCGGCAAATTCTTCTCCTGCGGTTGTGCTTGCGTTACCGCAACGGGTCTGACTGGAGAGGGAGCTGGCATGATAAGGCTTTTCAATCGCGCTACCACTTTGCCATTGCCAGATGGATGCCAGTTGATATCGCCGCTGATTTCCTTGCTCGTAACGATGGAGTGCCATTCTCCACCATCCATGCGGGCATTCAACGTGACATTGTTAAAGCGCCTGTCAAAGAAGTCGAGTGCACCCATGTGTAGGTTGATCCGTGTTAGGCCCAGCAAAGGCTCTGCTCCTTCATTGAATTGCTTGAATAAACTACGCCACTGATCCAGGTCTAGTAGCGGCAACGCTCCGTTTATTGTCACACCAGTCTTCGCGGGCGATAAAGTAGATGTTGTGCCGAAACTTACTATGCCACGCTCCACATGATAACTGCCCGTATTATCCCGAGAACGCTTGACTTGTGCAGCTACCAGCACACCATAACGCAAGATCAGATCATCTCGCTGAGAATCTATAGTTTTCCTTTCAAAACGTAGCGGCATCGAATCAGCAGCAGCTTTGGAAAAAGGCTCTGGTAAGTCTGAGGTAATGCCTAGCAATGATGATTCAAGGGATACATTAACCAATTTTCTGTGTAGATGAAGGACTGCATGCCAATCGGCACCCCCGTGCAAATATCGCGTCCATATTGGTACGGCACCAGCCGATTTGCCTCGTGCAAGTTGGTGTAGGTTATCAAGGTTAGCCTTGCCAATTGCGGTTACGTGTATACCACCATCAGGTGGGGTAGAAGAATTGATGACTGCTGGTCCACCGAGTATCTGGGCAGTGATTTTGTTTATTTTTATGCTGGATTCGGTAAACATCAGCATTCCGTTTACCTTCTCCATGTTAGGCAGGTGCGGGCCAGGATTAATCTGGTTATTGATGAACTGATAATTGCCGGTTAATTTAATGTCATTTGGGCGATATAAAGGAATATCAAGTTTGAGCAATAACTTCCCGTCTCCACTAGTATTGACACCGTCGACTATGCCATTGGTGTGGCTGCCTAGCGCACTTCTCCCAATGAATTTTATGAATTCTTTGGTAGCGCCACTGGCTGTACCATCAATTTCCAGTATTGCATCGGGCTCAGCCATGTCGACAATCTGTAGTTTTACCTCGCTTAAGCTGGTATCAAAAATGTTCGCATGGGAAGCAATGATTTGCATACGGCTGCCATGAAACAGCAGATCTGCTGATATATTTTCTATCATGGGCCATTCCGGAAGGTAATCCAGCGTCACGCCGGAGGCTCTCGCATTTATCTGAAAAATACCATGGTCGCTATTGTTAAAAGGGAACTCAGCCAGATTGCCTTTAAGATGCAGTTGCACATCACTGAGCTCTCCCGCTACAATCGATTTATCAAGCCAATCGCGAGTAGACTGGTTTACCATTGTCGGCACATAGTGCCCCACGTAGCGTGCGTCTGCGCGCGTAAGGTGACCGCTTAGATCAATTACGCCCGGACCGTCAGGTGCACTGCGATAATTGCCATAAATAATTCCAGCAGCATGATCGTTGGCAAACGTAATATTGCTGAACTTGAATTCGATAGGATTATTATTAGTTAGCAACCCCCAATTGACCTGTCCGGTGAGTGTGTCCAGCATTACTGGCTTATGGAACACTGCAGGTAACGCTACACTGACTTTTTGTGAAAAAAGATTCAGGACGCCACCTTGCTCGGTACCAGCGATATTGCCGCTGATGCCGCTGAATGCTGGTATTGAGTCAAATTTCTTCATGCCGAGATTGGCGAATTGGCCTTTTACATCGAAGCGTGCAGGCGTAGGCCACTCACCATCCCATTCTGCTCGTATATCACGAATCTCTCCCGTAGGGGATAGCGCATTGAGCCGTTCACGTAGCGGCGCGTGAATCGGTAAGTATTCCGCCAGATTCATCAGAGTCTCGAGTTCCAGCGCATTGATGTTCAGTTTTCCATTGCTTGATTTGCCCTCGCGCGCGGGGAATGTCTGCAACGAGAAATCCAACGGGCGCAACGTTTGCTCGCCATGAATGGAAATACTTAGTCTACGTGTAGACAATTCAACGCCATCATCAATGCCGTTATTTATTTTTTTCCATCCCACTCTACCCTGCAGGCGAATAAGATTCAGCTCCGGCAGCTCTTGTGCTAAACGTGTTTTAACGTTCTGTAAACGCACGTCCGCCGTCAGTCCCTCTATAACTGCCCCGTCCACCCCGAGCCACATGCGTAGCGCTCCGGCACCGTGATTGAATTCGATTGCTTTTGGGAATGGTAGCCAGGTACGCCAAGCGGCAATATCAGCATAATCAAGTTGTGTGAACAGTTGTCCGCGCCATTTTCCAAAGGTATTCAATGAATCGCCAGTAAAATCACCGCGCACATCCAGCGGCGCGGCAAGTCCGCTGGGTGGGGTAGCGTGTATACCAAAACGATGGTGATGCCCGCGATTTTCCAGGCGCAAATTGACTGCTTTCAATTCCAGCGGTGGTGTACCACTCTGATCGTCTTGCCAGAGAATGCTGGCATCGCTGATAATAAGCCGCCTCTGGCGCAGCAGCCAATCAGGGAACCCGCTTTCACTCTGGTCTGGACCAAGTGCAATTCCCGCTATATGAATGATGCCGTCAGCATCCCGTTGCACGGTTAAATCAGGCCGCTCGATCTTGATTTCATAAAAGCGTATTTCACCGTGCAATAGTGAAAGCCACGATAGGGTGCCCTCTATCTGGCTTAGTAGCAACGCAGGATTGTCTTCCTTGTCATGTACCTGTACCGTGCGTAGCATTAGATGGGGGCGCAACCCATCCCAGTTTGCACTGACTGAACCGATAGTTACATGCTGTCCGGCAGCTCGGGTAATGACGGCAGCAATGTCTTCGCGATAATGCTCTATGTCGGGTAGCAGCCAATAACGCAATGCTAACAGCAGCACGGAAAAGCAAGCTGCCATGACAAACAGGTTCCACGCCAGCAATCGGAACCAGAAGCCACTAAGCCGCACAAGAGGTAAAATGACTGACAAATTCAATAAATAGTTCCAGTTTCACTGCCGGGAAAATGTACCTAACTCTGTTTTGGAAAAGAATGCTACCTGCCCAAAACTTGCTCCGAATCGTAGGGTACCAGGCACCTTCCTTTGTTCAATTTTTAAGGCAGGCTGCGTAGCTACAGCTAGAATAACCAGTTCTGCAAAATTCATTGTAACCCCGAATTCTCAACCATGCACACAGCTAATTATTCCGCCGAAGAAATAATAAGATCTGCCCTGCCGTTCAGTCGCTATGCACAACGCTTGCTGGATAGTGAACCAGAATTACGCACAGAACTCCTACAAAATCTGCAACGCCCCTTTCTCAGAGAAGAAATGCAGGCGTTTCTGAATGCAGGCTGTGGTGCTGTCACGGACGAGACCATTCTACATAGGGCGTTACGCAACTTGCGCAAGCGGGTAATGTTGCGCTTGGCAATACGTGATCTGGGCAGAATGGCTAATCTTGATGAGGTTATGGTCAGCATGACCAGCCTGGCTGAGGTCACCATAGGCTTTGCGCTAAAGTATCATCAAACCTGGCTGGCTGAACCTGGCCGCTATGGTCCGCCCAAAGGTGCGGAGAGCGGGGTGGGTCAGGAAATGTTGGTAGTTGCCATGGGCAAACTTGGTGGTGCTGAACTCAATGTTTCATCGGATGTGGATTTGATTTTTATTTATCCCGAAGATGGTGAGACTAGTGGCGCAAGATCTATTTCTAATCACGATTTTTTCACCCGCTTGGGGCGGAAGCTGATTGCCAGTCTGCATGACATTACGGCCGATGGTTATGTGTTCCGGGTGGACATGCGATTACGTCCCTATGGCGATAGCGGTCCGCTGGCGATGAGTTTTGCCATGTTGGAGAAGTACTTCATCACCCAAGGGCGTGAATGGGAGCGCTATGCTTGGATCAAGAGCCGGTTAATCGCCGGTCCGTGTGCAGAAGAATCCGGATTTATGCAGCAAATAGCGCGGCCATTCATATTTCGAAAATATCTTGATTTCAGTGCGTATGAATCCATGCGCGGCCTGCACTCGCAAATTCGCAAGGAAGTCAGCCGCCGTGAAAAGCACGATGACATTAAGCTCGGACCCGGCGGCATTCGTGAAATTGAATTCATCGCCCAGGTATTTCAATTAGTCCGTGGCGGGCGTGATGCCGACTTGCGCATTGGTCCTACGCTTGCCGTGTTGCGATGTCTGCAGGAAAAACGGCAACTGCCGGATAAAACTGTTACAGAGCTCTCGGATGCCTATTGCTTTCTGCGCAATTTAGAACACCGTTTGCAGTATCTTGATGACCATCAGACTCAGATGCTGCCAGAAAACTTTGCGGATCAGGTGTTGATAGCCACTGCCATGGGATTTTCCAGCCATGATAGTTTTTTACAACACCTTGATATCCATCGCAGGAATGTTACCGGTCACTTCGAATTGGTTTTTGCCGCTCCCCAAAAATCTCAAACCCGGGATACGTTGGCATGGCTGTGGCAGGGGCCAGCGGAAGACGAGAGCGAGATCAAAGCTGCTATTACCCAACTGGATACAATGGGATTTCCTGATCCAGCAAGAATTCTCTGCTGCCTGCAAGAGTTTCGCCGTAGTGGCCGTTATCGGCAGTTGCCCGAATCCAGTCGGCAGCGAGTCGATGCATTAGTTCCGGCCATAATAGAAGTGGCGGTCAAATTCCCGCCCGCCGATCACACTCTGGAACGCATGCTGCAATTGCTCGAAAGCGTCAGTCGACGCGCCGCTTACCTCGCGCTATTGCTGGAATACCCTCAAGCTTTGGAGCGGATAGCCAAACTTGCCAGTGCCAGTCAGTGGGCTAGCGAATACCTGGGCCGACACCCAATTTTACTGGACGAATTGCTCAATCCAGCCGATTTCTACAGTATGCCCGACTGGTCCAGATCCAGTGCCGAGTTAGCGCAGCAATTAAACGATGCCAGCCGCCCCGGCGATGATAATACCGAACAACAAATGGACGTGCTGCGGCATTTTCAGCACGCTCAGGTATTCCAGTTGCTGGTCAGGGATCTGGAAGGATTGCTGCCGCTGGAAACTCTGAGCGATCATTTGACTGATCTTGCCGATCTGGTGCTTGACACGGTGTTGCATCTCGCATGGTCAGGGTTAAGAAAAAAGCATCGGGATGAACCAACTTTCGCCATCATTGGTTACGGCAAATTGGGTGGGAAGGAGTTAGGCTATGCATCTGATCTCGACATCATTTTTCTTTATAACGATACGCATCCCGACGCCCCGGAGATCTACGCCAGACTGGGTCAACGTATCAACTCCTGGCTTACCAGCTACACTTCAGCAGGGCTATTATATGAAACTGATTTGCGCTTACGTCCTAATGGCAGCAGCAGTTTGCTGGTAATTTCCATTGAGGCTTTTGAGCAGTATCAGCGGAAACAGGCATGGGTATGGGAGCATCAGGCATTAACGCGAGCTCGCTTCGTGACAGGAGATCGTCATGTAGGGGAGGTTTTTGAGCATATTCGCAAGGAAGTTCTTTGTCAGAAGCGTGATCTGGCGAATCTTAAACATGAAGTCCTGGAAATGCGGCAAAAAATGTGGGATACCCATCCCAACCCAAGCGGACTATTTGATATCAAGCATGATCGCGGCGGTATTATCGACGTCGAATTCATGGTGCAATATCTTGTCCTTGGGCATGCTTGCGATTACCCGGAATTGACCGGCAATATTGGAAACATCGCGCTGTTAAAGCTTGCCGGAAAGCTGGGACTTATTCCTGCGCAGGCCGCTGAACTAGCGCTTAACGCTTACCGGGAATTTCGGCGGGTGCAGCACCGGTTGAGATTGAGTGGTAACTCGGGTTTGGCAGGAGCGGTGCCAGCTGCGGGCAACTCACAAAAATTCGCTCGTGTTGAAGCGGATTATTTGAGCGATGCACGGGCGGCGGTATTGCGGTTGTGGGAAGAGGTGTTCGGTGCGGAAGAGATTTTCTGACTTTACGTTGTGTTTTAATTCTTCCTTGGAAAATACGTTAGAATGAGTACTTTTAAATCTCTGCTGGAGTCCCTGAATGTCAATGGCTGACCGCGATGGCGTAATCTGGAACGATGGTAAAATGGTTCCTTGGCGCGAAGCTACCACTCACGTGCTTACTCACACTCTGCACTATGGCATGGGAGTGTTTGAAGGTGTGCGCGCTTATCAGACTGCTCAAGGCCCCGCGATTTTTCGTCTGCAGGAGCACACCGACCGGCTATTCAATTCGGCGCATATTTTCATGATGAAAATGCCTTTTGACAAGGCCACCTTGATGCAAGCTCAACGTGAAGTGGTAAAGCAAAACAAACTAGAATCGTGCTATATCCGCCCGATTGCTTTCTACGGCTCCGAAGCCATGGGAATTTCTGCCAAGATTCTCTCGGTGCATGTGGCCGTCGCTGCCTGGCCGTGGGGTGCATATCTCGGTGTGGATGGTCTGGAGAAAGGTATTCGCGTCAAGACTTCATCGTTCTCGCGCCACCATGTCAACGTTAACATGTGTCGCGCGAAATCGGTTACCACTTATGCCAACTCAATTCTGGCACACCAGGAGGTGGCGCATGATGGTTACGACGAGGCGCTGTTGCTGGATGTGGACGGCTATGTGGCGGAAGGGTCGGGCGAAAACATTTTCATCATCAAGCACGGTAAACTCTATACGCCAGATCTGACTTCCTGCCTGGAGGGCATCACTCGCGCCTCAATCATTGAACTTGCTGGAGAAATTGGCATGCCTGTGATCGAAAAACGCATCACGCGCGACGAAGTCTATTGTGCTGATGAGGCATTCTTTACCGGAACCGCAGCGGAAGTCACCCCAATTCGTGAGCTCGATAGCCGCACTATCGGCAGCGGCACACGCGGCCCGATTACCGCCAGACTTCAAGCCATGTTTTTTGACTGTGTCAGCGGCAAGGCCAAGAATCATGCCGACTGGCTTACTTATGTTTGATCAAGTTTGACGGAGCTATCCATGCAGGATCACACCACCGACAATAAACAGCGGCAGATAGAAATCACGGCGGATGACTTGCCGCTGCATTGCCCCATGCCGTCCACGCAGCTCTGGAACTCGCATCCGCGTGTATATCTGCCGATCGAAAATAAAGGGGAAGCGCTGTGTCCTTACTGCGGCACCCGCTATACGCTCAAGGGTGGCGCCGTAACTGGGCATCATTAGCCTGCGTGGCGATATATTTTCTAGTTTTAAGATGAAGAACGCGGCCTGAGCTAATTTGCCCAACAAATAACCAATTACCGGATTCTCATCGTGCACAATCTCCCCAACGAAATTTTCAAGGCTTACGATATTCGCGGTGTCGTCGATAAAACCCTGACTGCTGCAATCGTCGAGGCCATTGGTCACGCCATTGGTTCAGAAGCACGGGCGCGCGGACTCACAGCGGTAGCGATAGGCCGCGATGGTAGGCTATCGGGGCCGGGACTGGCGCAGGCGCTGGCAAGAGGTTTGCAAAAAAGCGGGGTCGATGTAGTAGATGTGGGCATGGTCGCCACGCCCATGCTTTACTTCGCCGCCCATGAGTTATGCAATTACTCCGGAGTGATGGTCACCGGCAGCCATAACCCGCCCGACTACAACGGTCTGAAAATGGTGCTGGGTGGTGAGACCCTGGCAGCCGAATCGATTCAGGCTTTGCGCCTGCGCCTCGAAAACGGCGACCTGGTTGATGGCAGCGGTGGCTATCGCCAGCACGACATCGCCGAAACTTATCTTCAGCGTATCACCAATGATATCAAGCTGGCGCGGTCGATGAAAATTATCGTCGATTGCGGCAATGGTGTGGCCGGTGCCTATGCGCCAGCGCTCTACCGCAGACTGGGGTGCGAAGTAACCGAACTGTTTTGCGAGGTGGACGGGACTTTTCCCAATCATCACCCCGATCCATCGGTGCCTGAAAATCTGCGTGACGTGATCCATGCGCTCAAAACTACGGATGCTGAAATCGGACTCGCTTTCGACGGTGACGGCGATCGTCTGGGCGTAGTCGCCAAGGACGGCAGCATCATCTATGCCGACCGCCAGTTAATGCTGTTTGCCGCCGATGTGTTATCCAGAAACCCCGATGGGCAGATCATTTTCGATGTGAAATGCACCCGCAACCTGGCACCATGGATTGAGCATCATGGCGGCAAGCCAATCATGTGGAAAACCGGGCATTCGTTCATCAAGGGTAAGCTGAAAGAAACCGGCGCGCTGCTGGCGGGCGAGATGAGCGGCCACATTTTCTTTAAGGAACGCTGGTATGGATTCGATGATGGTATCTACGCGGGGGCACGACTGCTGGAATTGCTCAGTCAGCAGGCGGATATCAACGCCACGCTGCATGCCATCCCCGACGCGATCAATACCCCGGAACTGCAAATCAGACTGAAGGAAGGTGAGAATTACGCGCTTATCGCGCAGTTACAAAAAACTGCCCGCTTTGATAATCCGGAACGCGTCATCACCATCGACGGATTGCGAGTGGAATACCAGGACGGGTTTGGTTTGGCACGTTCGTCCAATACTACGCCGGTGATCGTATTGCGCTTCGAAGCTGATAATACAGCGGCATTAAAGCGCATTCAGGAGGATTTCCGCAAAGTTATCCTACAAGCCAAGCCTGATGTGATATTGCCGTATTGATTGGGTTTTAACAAAGAGGCTGCATTGGTGCGATGCCCACTCAAAGATCGAAGGTGGATCTGTAATGGTGAGGTTGCGGTCACAAAATTGGAAGAAAATATGGAGACTCGGATTCTATTTGTTTGCATGGGCAATATCTGCCGCTCACCCACTGCGGAGGCGGTATTCAGACATCAGGTCAAAGCGGCTGGTTTTGACCAAGTAATTCACACCGATTCTGCCGGCACCCATGATTATCACATCGGTAATCCGCCAGATGAGAGGGCGCAGAATGCAGCGGTGCGGCGCGGTTACGACATGCAGGAATTACGTGCACGCCAAGTGCAGATAGGGGATTTCGAAGCGTTTCACTATATTTTAGCGATGGATGAAGACAATCTTGCCCTACTCAAGCGGCAATGTCCGCCGCAGTACTGCCATAAGCTCGGGCTGCTGATGCAGTACAGTAAGAAATTCACTGGCAAAAAAGTACCCGATCCCTATTACGGAGGGCGTCAAGGGTTTGAGGAAGTATTGGATATGGTAGAGGAAGCGGGGCGAGAGTTGCTTGACCACATTTGTAACGAAGGGAGCGGGGGTATGATACCCGCTAGCTGTACTTATGGCATGGACTCAAAGCAGGCTATCACTATTGCCCATGTCAGAGAGATAGGGAGCATACCCCCCCAAAAAATAAGGAATTTTCTTATTTGCCTATCACGGATGTTGTTTTATCCTAAAAAACGCAGTTGGGATTTGCAGGAAAAACAGCTGAAACCCAATGCTGGCGTGTGTCTGCGACAAGCAATGCCAACTGCTCCGAACTTGCCATGAATCGGCTGGAAGCAAGCAATGGCAATGCTTTCAGCCTGCCCATGCTATTTTTTTATAACCTCACCTGTTTGGAGAGGCCATCAAAGCCTTCGAAAGTCACTATCTATATGGACTCCAGTCAATTTGAGTGGCTTCAACTACGGTTTTTAGGTTTATTCTGGGTTCGTAATCGAGAAAAAGAGTGAAGGTTTTATCGTCATACTGATTAGCTATACCCTATC
>CAMDAX010000042.1 GCA_945888885.1 Nitrosovibrio sp. Nv4
CCGCAAAAAAATGGCTGCAGGCTCAGTTGCAGGAAAATAAGGTTTATTTGGAATATGACCAAGTAAAACGGGATAAATATAAACGTTTATTGGCGCATGTATTTCTACCGGATGGCAAGCATCTCAACCTTGCTTTACTGGAAAACGGCTTGGCCGTAGTCAGCATCATCCCGCCCAACGGGCGTTACAGCGACAAACTGATTCAAGCGCAACAACATGCTGAGAAATTAAAACTGGGTATTTGGGGCATGCCGGAGTATCAAGCCCGGCCAATTTCCCAGATTGCCAATCACACCAAAGGCTGGCAACGATTTACCGGAATCCCGGTTTCGATTAGGAAAAGTAAAAAATATACGCGACTGCTATTTAATGACAAAGTTGACATACGCGTCGCTAATGCCAATTTCGATCTATTTCCTGCGCTGGATACTTACGTGGGAAAATCGCTTGAAATCCGCGGCTGGGTAGCGCGCAAGAAAGACAGTTACACTATGTTAATTAACCACCCGAGTTCGTTAAGGAAGCTCTGATCAGGTCCTCGACAGACTCAGGAAGAACGAAAATATATTGATTACGTTCGTGGTGAGCCTATCGAACCATGAATGCAATCAACTTATTCCGTTCTTCCTTAAATCGGCTTATATTCCGGATTTCAATAAATTTGCTCCGCGCGCCCTGCACCTATCCCCGTAGCAAGACCACGTGGAATCGCAAGTTCAAACCACCCCACACAAGAGCTTATGCGCAAATTCTGACCTAGTAGAATCAAAAACTTACAACGTTCGGTGCTGTGCCAACCACGGCCACCGGTCAGGCATAAAAAAACGCTGCCACAACCTTGCATTACGCGTAATGTTGCATCGAAGGCTTTTTATGGCTAGAAAACCACCATCCTGTTAGACTTTCAACGATTTAAGACAACCATGAAGGTCAACGCTTGATCGTCAATGCCATGAACACCAAACCGTGGGTCACGGCCGAACAAATTTCCCAGCACCTGGGCGTGGTAAAAAGCATCGTCTACCGCTAGCACGAGCGCAACGAGCTGATTGCGCGCAAGATTGGCCGACTGTGGAAATTTCAGCTGTCCGAGGCCGATGAGCGGGTGCGCGTGGATGGTGCAGACGAAGAACAACAAAACCGGAATTAATGGAAGAGCACTCTGACATGGACAAATACCAGCTAAGCGAGCGCGATATCTGCACCAAGTTCATTACCCCCGCGCTGGAAAAGGCGGGCTGGGACATTGCAACTCAGGTGCGTGAAGAATTCCCGCTGACCAAAGGCCGGATCATCGTCCGTGGAAAGTTACACACGCGCGCACAAAACAAGCGTGCTGACTATGCGTTGTTTCATCGACCCAACATGCCAATTGCGGTCATAGAAGTCAAGGGCAAAAAGCACGCTCTCGGCGGCGGTATGCAGCAGGGCCTTGGTTATGCCGAGATGTTGCAAGTGCCTTTCGTTTTCAGCAGCAATGGCGACGGATTTCTGTTTCACAACAAGATTGCCAAGGATGGCATCATCGAGCGGGAATTGGCGCTTCACGAGTTCCCCAGCCCCGACACGCTGTGGCAATGGTGGTCTGAGCACCTTGGACTAAACCCCGCACAAAGCGAACTGGTCTCACAGGAATACTATAGCGACGGCAGCAATAAAACGCCGCGCTACTACCAATTGCTCGCTATCAACAAAACTATCGAAGCCATTGCCAAAGGACAGAATCGCATCCTGCTGGTTATGGCCACTGGCACTGGCAAAACCTACACCGCATTCCAGATCATTTGGCGGTTGTGGAAGTCAAAAGCTAAAAAACGCATTCTGTTTCTGGCGGATCGCAACATCCTGGTCGACCAGACCATGACCAACGACTTCAAACCGTTTGGTTCAGCCATGACCAAAATCCAGAAGCGGCAGGCCAATAAGTCGTATGAGATTTACCTGTCCTTGTACCAAGCAGTCACTGGCACAGAAGAAGAGCAAAACATCTACAAGCAATTCAGCCGTGACTTCTTTGACCTGATCGTGATCGACGAATGCCATCGCGGCAGCGCAGCAGCAGATTCTGCCTGGCGTGAGATTCTTGAATACTTTTCTGCCGCGACGCAGATCGGCCTGACCGCCACACCGAGAGAAACCAAAGAAGTTTCCAATATCGATTACTTTGGCGTGCCGATATACACCTACTCGCTGCGCCAAGGCATCGACGACGGTTTTCTCACCCCCTACAAAGTTGTACGCATCGATCTCGATAAAGACCTTACCGGCCGGCGTCCAGACAAGGGCATGATCGACAAGCACGGCAATGAAATTGAGGACCGCATCTACAACCAGCGTGATTTTGACAAAAACCTCGTACTGGAAAAGCGCACCGAGTTAGTCGCCAAGAAAATCAGCGACTTCCTCAAGCAAACCAATCGCTTCGATAAAACCATCGTTTTCTGCGACAACATTGATCATGCCGAGCGGATGCGGCAAGCGCTTGCAAATGAAAATGCAGATCTCGTCGCCCAGAATTACAAGTACATCATGCGCATCACCGGCGATAACGAAGAAGGCAAGGCCGAACTCGATAACTTTATCTTCCCGGAGTCAAAGTACCCAGTCATCGCGACCACCTCCAAATTGATGACCACCGGCGTCGATGCGCAAACCTGCAAACTCATTGTTCTGGATCCGCGCATCCAGTCCATGACCGAGTTCAAGCAGATTATTGGTCGTGGCACGCGCATCAACGAGGATTACGACAAGTACTACTTCACCATCATTGATTTCAAAAAGGCAACCGAACTGTTCGCCGACCCCGATTTTGATGGCGACCCAGTGCAGATTTACGAACCCCAGGGCGATGAATCACCTGTGCCACCAGATGATTACGAAAGCCAACAAACCGGCGATGGTTTCACCTACCCCCCGGCAGAAGAATCGCCGTGGATGGGCGTAGCCGAACCGCGCCCTGGTTTCGATGCCAGCGGCATTCGCCGCTATGTCGTCGCCAATGTCGAAGTCAAAGTAGCATCGGAGCGGGTGCAGTACTTTGATGCCAACGGAAAGCTGATTACCGAATCACTCAAGGACTACACGCGTCGCGCACTCGCCAAAGAATACAGTTCGCTGGATGACTTTTTACGACGCTGGAACAGTGCCGAAAAAAAGCAAGCCATCATTAACGAGCTGGCCAACGAAGGGGTTTTCTTTGAGGCGCTGGCAGAAGAAATAGGCCGCCAGTCCGGCAAGGAATTCGACCCCTTTGATCTGGTCTGCCACGTAGCCTGAGATCAACCGCCACTCACCCGTAAAGAGCGCGCCGAGCAGGTTAAAAAGCGCGATTACTTCGCCCGCTATGGCGAGCAAGCGCAGCGCGTGCTGCAAGCCTTGCTGGAAAAATACGCCGACGAAGGCGTTGGTCCAATTGAGGAAACGCAAATACTCACCATCGACCCCTTCACCAGCTTCGGCACCCCCATTGAAATCATTCGCGCCTTTGGCGGATTGGATCAATACCAGCACGCCGTGCACGAACTCGAACAAGCGCTCTATTGCTCATGAATAGCGCAGGCGTACAAATTGGACGTCATTCCCGCGCAAGCGGGAACCCAGTTCTGGAAACGCCATGAAACAGCCGTGTGCCGCCATATTGGCGAGCAAACGAAATTGCACGCTCTCCACAAGCGTGACGAGCGATTTGATAAAACGCGTGGAAGCATCAGAACAATCTTATTGACGGTTTTACGCAAAAATATGGCGTTCATGAATTTGGTTTATTTTGAACAACACGAAAACATGGTTTCTGCCATAACCCGCGAAAAACAGATCAAGCAATGGAACAGAGACTGGAAGCTCAAGCTGATGGAAGCACAGAGTCCAGAATGGCAAAACTTATATGAAACTTTACTTTAAACAACTGGATTCCCGCCTGCGCGGGAATGACGGAAACAGGAAATAAAACTATGTCTATCGGTACCCTGATCAAAACCATCCAAGACATCATGCGCAAGGATGTCGGCGTCGATGGCGACGCCCAGCGCATCAGTCAGATCGTCTGGCTGCTATTTCTGAAAATCTTTGATGACAAAGAACAGGAATGGCAACTCACCATTTCCGGCTACAAGTCGCCACTGCAAAGCCGTTTCCGCTGGAGCAACTGGGCCAAGGATGCCGAAGGGATTACCGGCGAAGAGCTGATTGACTTCGTCAACAACGAACTCTTCCCGTCACTCAAAAAGCTGGCGACTGCAGCAGGCGTGTCACCCAGCGGTAGAGTGGTTGGCTGGTGTTCGAGGACGCCTACAACTACATGAAGTCCGGCACACTGCTCCGGCAGGTGATCAACGCCATTGAAAGCGATGTCGATTTCAACTCCTCGTCGGATCGCCACTTGTTCAATGACATCTACGAAAAAATCCTTGCAAACCTACAATCGGCGGGCAACGCTGGCGAGTACTACACGCCGCGCGCGGTCACTCGGTTCATGGTGGACATTCTCAATCCGCAATTGGGTGAGAGCGTGCTCGACCCCGCCTGCGGTACGGGCGGTTTTCTCACCTGCACCATCGATCACCTGAAAGCACAGGTCAAAACTGCAGCTGATCGCACCACGCTGCAAGACTGCATCCACGGCGTGGAGAAGAAGCCGCTGCCGCATATGCTGGCCATGACCAATCTCATGCTGCACGGTATTGACGTGCCCAGCAACATCCGCCACGACAACACCCTGAGCCGCCCACTCAAGGACTACGGCCCGAAAAACCGCATCGACATCATTGTCACCAATCCGCCCTTTGGCGGCATGGAAGAAGATGGCATCGAGAACAACTTCCCGCGCAAGTACCAGACCCGCGAAACCGCCGACCTGTTCATGGCACTGATCATGCACTTGCTCAAACACGACACTGGCCGCGCAGCCGTCGTTCTGCCCGATGGATTCCTGTTTGGAGAAGGCACAAAAACCAACCTCAAGCGCGAGCTGCTGAAAGAATTCAACCTGCACACCATCGTGCGCCTGCCCAAGGGCGTGTTCGCCCCCTACACCAGCATCGCGACCAATGTGCTGTTCTTCGAAAAGGGCGAGCCGACCAAAGACGTCTGGTTTTTTGAGCACCCGTACCCGGACGGCTACAAAAGCTACTCCCGCTCCAAGCCGCTGGATATCAAGGAATTCAATCTGGAAAAGGCCTGGTGGGGCGGCGCAGGTGCGAATGGGCGAAAAAGCCGCAAGACGACCGAAAATGCTTGGAAAATTTCCGCTGCTGATATCGCCGCGCGCAACTACAACCTCGACTGCAAAAACCCGCATGCCGTAGAAGTAAACCACCGCGATCCGGCCGAGTTGATGGCGGAGTATCAGGAAATCACCCGCCAACTGGCCGAAGCCCAGCATGCCCTAAAGGCTGAGCTGATGCAGGCCCTGGGGGGCAAGGCATGAGTCAGATCACCCCCCCATGCTAGACCAACTGCTGAACACCCTGCGCGAACTGATTCAGCAAGGCCGCCAGCGCGCCCTGCGTGCGGTGGACATGGTGCAGGTGCAAACCTGCTGGGAAATCGATCGGCACATCGTCGAGTTCGAGCAGCAGGGCGAGACACGTGCCGCCTACGGCAAGAAGCTGCTGCCCAGTCTAGCGGACTCATTGGCCAGAGAGTTCGGCAAAGGTTTCGATGTCACTAACTTGCGTCACATGCGCGGCTTTTACCTGGCCTTTCCAATTCGCGACGCACTGCGTCCCGAATTGAGCTGGACGCACTACCGCCTGCTGCTCCGCGTAGACGATGCCACCGCCCGCCAGTGGTACATGGGCGAGGCCGCCGCCCAGAACTGGAGCACCCGCGCACTGGAGCGCCAGATGGGCACTTTGTACTACGAGCGCCTGCTATCCAGCCGCGACAAAGCTGCCGTGACAGCAGAAGCCAGCACCCAGCTGGCCGCGCTGGCGACGCAAACCACCCCGCGCGACTTTGTGCGTGACCCGGTGTTGCTGGAGTTTCTCGACCTGCCCGCCAGTGGCCGCCTGCTGGAATCTGGCCTGGAACAAGCCTTGATGGACAAGCTGCAAGCCTTCTTGCTGGAGCTGGGCAAGGGTTTCGCCTTCGTCGCCCGCCAGCAACGCATCAGCACCGAAACGCAAGACTTCTACATCGACCTGGTGTTCTACAACTACCTGCTCAAGTGTTTTGTGCTGATCGACCTAAAAACTGGCGCGCTCAACCATCAGGACATCGGCCAGATGGATATGTATGTGCGTCTCTACGACGACCAGCGTCGTGGCGAGGGTGATAATCCCACCGTCGGCATCTTGCTGTGCGGCCACAAAGACCAATCCATGGTGCGTTACTCGGTGCTGCACGAAAGCGAGCAACTGTTTGCCAGCAAGTACCGGCTGATCCTGCCCAGCGAAGCCGAGCTGCGCGCCGAACTGGAGCGCGAACAAGCCGCGCTGGAACAAGAGGCAGAGGGCACACATGATGAATAAACACACCGCCGCCTTGCTGGAGCAACACTTCGACACTGCCTTTGCCGCGCCCGATGGCATCAAAAAACTGCGAGAGCTGATTCTGACGCTGGCCATGCAGGGCAGGCTGGTGCCGCAAGACCCCAACGACCCACCCGCCAGCGAATTGCTCAAAGACATCGAAGCCGAGAAGAAGCGGCTGGCTAAAGAGGGCAAGATCAAAGCGCCCAAGTTGCTGCCGGAGATCACTTCCAGTGATGCGCCATATGCGTTGCCGCAGGATTGGCGGTGGGTTCGACTGGGTTCGGTCGGAAATATCTTCAATGGAAACAGCATCAATGCGTCCGAGAAGGAAGTGAAGTACGCTGGCGCAAAGGGTCTGCCCTACATTGCCACCAAGGATGTCGGCTACGGCTTTGACCCGATTGACTACGCAAATGGCATTTGCATTCCAGTCGGCGAGAATAAATTCAGGGTCGCACACGAAGGCGCGGTTCTGATCTGCGCTGAAGGCGGCAGTGCCGGGAAAAAATGTGGCCTGACCGACCGCGATATTTGTTTCGGCAACAAGCTATTTGCCAATGAGCTGTATGGCCAGATTCCATCCCGGTTCATTCTCTACGCTTATCTGTCACCCGTCTTTCGCGCATCGTTTGCAGCGGCAATGACGGGGATTATTGGCGGTGTCTCCATCGCCAAATTTGTCGAGATACCGATCTCGCTTCCGCCGCTTGACGAGCAACACCGCATCGTAGCCAAAATCGATCAACTGATGGCACGTTGCGATGTGCTGGAAAATCTGCGAAATGGACGCAAAAAAAAGCGCTTGGCCACGCACGCTGCTGCGCTCTCACAACTGCTCGACACCACCGGCAACGGTAGCGCCGACGATGCTTGGGCCTTTATCACCCAACACTTCGGTGATCTATATGCAGTCAAAGAAAACGTTGCCGAACTGCGCAAGGCTATTCTGCATCTTGCGATTACGGGAAAACTTACTGAGCAACGTAAGGACGACCTTCCGGTAAAGGAACTTCTCGAAAAAATAAAATCCGAGAGATCTCGCTTACTTATTCGTGACGCAGCCGATGACCAAATCGACTCAAGAAACTTAAGCTACTCAATCCCAGACAGTTGGGCGCTTTTGCCACTTGATACCATCCTGATTTCTGGCCCTACCAATGGGTACTCCCCCAATGCTGTTGATTACGAAACCAAGGTTAAATCCTTGACATTGAGTGCGACGACATCTGGTGTATTTAAGGGTGAATACTCCAAGTTCATTGCTGACGATATACCAGTGAGCTCCGACCTTTGGCTGCAGGATGGTGACATCTTGGTGCGGCGCGGCAACACCATTGAATACGTAGGGGTTCCTGCAATTTATAGGGGTAAGCAAAATGTATACATTTATCCAGACTTGATGATGAAACTGCGCGTTTCGACTGAACTTGATAATGATTATGTTTGCTTTGCAATGAGCGCAGCGCCGAGTCGTGATTTTCTTCGGGCGCGTGCCTCGGGGACGTCCGGAACGATGCCAAAAATAAACCAAAAGACATTAACGAGTCTTCCAATTCCAATACCTCCGTTGGCCGAGCAGCGTCGAATCGTGGAAAAAATTTACAAGCTGATGCAGCAATGTGATCAGATTGAGAGACAGATTGACGCAGTTAATCTGAAGACATCTGAACTATTGAGTGCCGTGATGGCGCAAGTGTGACTGGATTGCCATGCGCCTGAAATCAGTTTTCATTAGCCAGTACAAAAACCTTAAAAACTTCACGCTGAGTTTTGATGGTGCGAGCTTCATCGATGTGTTTGTCGGCAAGAATGGCAGCGGAAAATCGAATCTGTTCGAGGCTCTGATTGAGATATTTCGCCACCTCGATCAGCTTGGCCGTGCCGACAACGACATTGCCTTTGATTACAACCTGCGTTACGAGATCGAAGGGCAAGACACGGAAATTGAATGGAAAGCCGACAAGTTGCGCATCAACCAGGACGAAGACCGCAAGACGCTCGGGCAAACGCCATTTCCCGATAATGTTTTGATCTACTACTCCGGCCACAACACCACAGTGTCTGAGCTAGTTTCTGAATACGAAATGAAATTTCGCGGACGCATCAAGGGCGCTAACCTAGAGGACAGCCGTCGCTTTATCGGTATCGGCCCGGAGTACAAAGCACTGCTCTTGGCGGTATTACTGGTACAACCCGAAGATAGCAAAGCCCATATATTCATTCGTCAAAAGCTTGGTGTCGACAAGCTTGGCATCACTAAGCCAGGTACTGATGAAATTTCAGAGCCTGTACTTAGAGTCGCTTTGCAGCGTCCAGATTACGCGCGAGGTAGCGAGAAGGAAAAATACGACATCGACCCTGTTGAAACTGCTACCAGGTATTGGAGGCCTGTTGGCATCACCAAGGATTTTCTCGACACTTTGAGTATTTGCACTTGGGCCAACACGGAAAAACTGACAGTCAATGAGGGCTATTTTCCCAATGAGGATCGCTACGTTCTGTATCTGTCCATCGGCAAGCTGCAAGAGAAATTCGTCGGCAAGTGGCAAGAATTATTCCGCCAATTCGACAATTTGAAAACACTGAGAATGCTGGATGATATCTCTGTGCCACTTCGCCTTGTTTCTGGCATGGAAGGAAACATCAACCACTTCAGTGATGGTCAGTTTCAGTCGGTTTATATTTACTCCATCGTTGAACTGTTCAAAGACCGAAACTGCCTCATCCTGCTAGATGAACCAGATGCGTTCCTTCATCCGGAATGGCAGTTTGATTTCCTGCGACAAGTATTCGACATCACTGATGCGGCCGCCAAGACCAGCCATGTTTTGATGAGCAGCCACAGCGCATCAACAATTACCTGCGCCAATGAAAGCGTCATCAGCTTGTTTGAGTTCGATGGTGAGAAAGTGGCGCTGACCAAGGTGAACAAGGCCGATGTCATCAAATCGTTATCAGCAGGTTTAATCACTTTTTCTGAGAGTGAAGCACGGCTGAATATTCAGCATGTTTTGAAAAACACTTCCGGCCCCCTGCTGTTCACAGAGGGCATCACGGACGAAATGATTCTCGAAACTGCATGGATAAAGCTCTATCCAACTGAGATGCGGTGCTTTGAGATTCAAAATGCGTTTAGCTGTGGATTTCAGCGCAATTTGGTCAAAGACAACGCGCTGTATCAGAACCATCCAGGTAGGACATTCTTTTCTCTTTTCGATTTTGACGAGGCCTATAACGACTGGAACCAGCTTGGTCAGGATGTTCAGACCGATCCTGTCCTGTGCTTGGCAAAAAAGCGTGCGGCAAGTGATAGTTACGCATCGCTCCTTCCGGTTCCGGCCACAGGTCAAATTCGACAGCAGGTAATCAACCCCCACACCGGCGGCAATTACGGCAATAGATCGCTATTGACCATAGAGCTTCTATTTCATGGCATTGCTGGTCTTGATGCATATTTTACGGTTGATACTGAGCGCACAGATGGATTTATAAAGTTCGTCAGTGACAGCCAAAAGGTGGCATTCGCCAAAGATGTTGTTCCGACGATTGATGCTGTGCATTTCTCTGTATTCCGTCCTTTGTTTGATTTCATCAAGTCGAAGTGCGTCGGCGATGGGATTACGCCATGAGCGACAACGAAAAAAACTGATCCGCAACAGAACGGCCGAGTTCCTTATCTTCACCGGTCAGTCCGGTGAGCAGAGCATCGAAGCTCGCAATATGACCAAAGCTGTTTTGCACACAAGGAAAAGATGGGGGCTTGAATGAGCAAGAATAACCAACCGCAAGTTCCCAAGAAAAACAAAGCCTCACTTGTCCGTTCATCGGCGGCTGAATATCTGACATTTGTCGCAGCCAGCGGCCATGGCGGCGTGGAAGCGGTGTACGCCGATGAAAACGTCTGGCTCACCCAGAAGATGATGGGGCTGCTCTATGACGTTGAAACCCACACCGTCAATTACCACCTGAAAAAGGTGTTTGCCGACAGTGAGCTGGAGGAAGATTCAGTTATTCGAAAATTTCGAATAACTGCCGCCGACGGCAAGATGTACGACACTCAGCACTACAGCCTCGCGGCCATCATCGCCGTCGGCTACAAGGTCAACCCCGAACGTGCCGTACAGTTCCGCAAGTGGGCCACGGGCATCATCGAGCAGTTCACCATCAAAGCCTATGTGATGGATGACGAGCGCATCAAGAGCGGCGGCTCCGTCCTCACGGAACAGTATTTTGAAGAGCAGTTGCAGCGCATCCGCGAGATTCGCCTCTCGGAGCGCAAGTTCTACCAGAAAATCACCGACATCTACGTCACGTCGATTGACTACGACGTGACGGCACAGGCCACCAAGCGCTTTTTTGCCACGGTGCAAAACAAGTTGCACTAGGCCATCCACGGGCAGACGGCGGCCGAAATCGTCTACCACCGTGCAGACGCCGACAAGGCAAACATGGGGCTGAGCACATGGAAAGATGCACCAGTCGGCAAGATTCAAAAATTCGATGTGGTGGTGGCCAAGAACTACCTGACCGAGGTTGAGATGGCGCAACTCTCCCGCCTGGTCAACGCCTATCTGGATGTGGCTGAGGACATGGCACAGCGCAAGATTCCCATGACCATGCAGGACTGGGAAACGCGCCTCAACCGCTTTATCGAGGCCACGGACCGGAAAGTGTTGCAGGACGCGGGCAAGGTGACGGCAGAAATTGCCAAGGCACACGCCGAAAGCGAATTTGAGAAGTACCGCATCGTGCAGGATCGGCTGTATGAGAGTGATTTCGATCGCTTGGTCAAACAGATCGAATCCGAACACAAATCCGACAAAGAGGGAAAGTAAAGAATGGTCACCAAGAAAAACTCAGTCTCGTGGAGTGACGTCAAAACCAAATTGGCCGATTTCGACCGCGCCGGACTGCTCGGGCTGCTGCAAGACCTGTACGCAGCCAACAAGGATAACCAAACCTTCCTGCACGCGCGCCTCAATCTGGGCGACGACGTGCTCAAACCGTACAAGGTCACCATCGACCGTTGGCTGTGGCCCGACGTGTTCAAGAATCAGGATACCTCGGTCGCCAAAGCCAAAAAACCCATCGCCGATTACAAGAAAGCCATCGGCCAAGCGGAAGGTCTGGCCGAACTGATGGTGTTCTATTGCGAACGGGCAGCGGGGTTCAGCAATGATGTCGGCCTGCAGGATGAGGGCTACTTCGACGCGCTGGTGCGAATGTTCGAGCAAGCCTTAAAAACCATAGCGAGTTTGGATGATGCACAACGCCAGCCGTTATGGGACAGATTGGATGCTGTGCGCAGCACCTGTCACAACTTCGGCTATGGCGTCGGCGACGATATGGACGACTTGCTTGCCGAGTACGGGGCCGATGAATAATTCCACTCCAACTGGCGAGAGATTAATAGGTTCTGGCCTTGGGCGGGAAAGATTCTACCGTTATCGGTTTCAACCGAACTGGCTTGTAATCCAATCGATTATCTTCACTGAAAAACAACGTATGTTTTAACCATTTGACATCATCGCGTTCGGGATAATCATCGCGTGCATGCGCGCCGCGGCTTTCACGCCGGGCTTCGGCGGAGATCATGGTTGCAGTAGCGACCTCTTTTAAGTTATCCAGCTCCAGTGCTTCGATCCGGGCAGTATTGAACACTTTGCTTTTATCCTTGATTTCCGTATGCCCAACCCGCTCACCGACTTCAAGAATTTTTTTCACACCTTTTTGTAGCATGTCTTCAAAACGGAAAACACCGCAATAGGTCTGCATCGTTTTAGCCAAGGCAGCACCCACCTGCGCGACGCTCTCACCGTCTTTCTGACTCTCCAGGCGAGCTAGGCGAGTCAGTGTTTTATCCGCAGCATTCTCCGGCAGCAGCTTGTGATGCGGATTGGTTTTTAAATCCTCAATGATCTGATTGGCTGCGGCGCGGCCGAATACCACCAGGTCGAGCAGCGAATTAGTGCCCAAGCGGTTGGCGCCGTGCACGGAGACACAAGCGCACTCTCCCACCGCGTAAAAGCCGGAGACAATTTCTTCCGGGCCGGTTTTATACGGTGCCACCACCTGACCGAAGTAATTGGTTGGAATACCGCCCATCATGTAATGCGCGGTGGGCACGACCGGAATCGGTTCATTGATCGGATCGGCATGGGCAAATTTAATCGCCAGTTCACGGATACCCGGTAACCGGGTTTTGATAATTTCAGCGCCCAAATGATCGAGTTTTAACAGCAAATGGTCACTCTCCTCGCCGCAGCCGCGCCCGTCCTTCATTTCCGTCGTCATGGCACGTGAAACCACGTCACGGCTGGCCAGATCCTTGGCGTTGGGCGCATAACGTTCCATAAAACGCTCGCCGTTCCTATTCAGCAAATACCCGCCTTCACCGCGCACAGCCTCACTGATCAACACGCCCACACCATACACACCGGTGGGATGAAATTGCCAGAATTCCATGTCTTCCAGCGGAATCCCAGCCCGCGCGGCAATCCCAAGACCATCACCGGTATTGATCAAGGCATTGGTACTGGCTTGAAAAATCCGCCCGCCGCCACCAGTAGCAAACAATGTAGCTCTGGCCTGTAAGACCAAGATCTCGCCCGTTTCCATTTCCATCGCGGTCACACCCAGCACATCACCTTGCTCATCGCGAATCAGATCAAGCGCCATCCATTCAATGAAAAATTGCGTGTTGGCGCTGACATTGCGTTGATACAACGTATGCAATAGCGCATGCCCGGTGCGATCAGCAGCCGCACAAGAACGTGTGGCCTGCGCCCCGCCAAAATTCTGCGATTGTCCGCCAAACGGGCGTTGATAAATTTTGCCATTCTCCAGGCGATCGAACGGCATACCGAAATGTTCCAGTTCATAGACGACTTCATTGGCCTGGCGGCACATGAATTCGATGGCATCCTGGTCACCCAGATAATCCGATCCTTTCACGGTGTCGTACATATGCCAGTGCCAGTTGTCTTCCGTGACATTTCCCAGCGAAGCGGCAATACCCCCTTGTGCTGAGACGGTATGCGAGCGCGTGGGAAATACCTTGGACAGCACCGCCACTTTTAATCCTGCCTCGGACAACTGCAACGCAGCGCGCATTCCGGCACCACCTGCGCCAACAATCACTACATCAAATTTTCGTTTGGTTATTGCCACATCAACTCCACAATATGTCAGCAGTCCACACCAGATAAAACAGCAAGGCGGTAATCACCAGAATTTGCACGGTCAGGCGGATTGCCACGGGATGCACATAATCCATCAGGATATTACGCATCCCGATCCAGGCATGCCAGAAAACGCAAATGAAAAACACAAAGGTCGCAATGCGCATCATTTGGTGACTGAATAGGCCTTTCCATGCTGCGTAATCTTGCGGTGCGACAACATATAAAACACCGGCCAGCCCTATGAGATAAAGCGTCATCAAAACGGCTGTCACGCGCTGCGCCAGCCAATCCTTCAAGCCATAGTGTGCGCCCGTTACGGCACGCCTGGGTTGCTTTACCATAGCATCACCCCAATCAAAGCAGTAAGCAGGATGCCCGCCGC
>CAMDAX010000043.1 GCA_945888885.1 Nitrosovibrio sp. Nv4
CCGGGTTTCACCAGCACTTCGATGACGGGGACATCTTTGAAGTCGCCAATGTCGGGGACCAATATCTGTTTAGTCTCTGCCACGCTTTTTCCTTCGTTCGTATTTACATGTGGGGGTGACAAGTGCAATCCATCCGTCTCGCAACTTGCGAGTTACAGTCTGCGTCCACGTGCTGTGTGCTTGGGGAGTAAAACAACCTCTGTCCCCCTTTTACACTTTCACCGGATTTGGTTTGTCCGGATCAATACCGAACTTGTTTATTGCATGCAGCACTTTTTCCGCTGATACCTTGCCTTCTTCGGCCAGTGCTTTGAGCGTGGCGACGGTAACATAATAGCGATCCACCTCGAAGAACTGGCGCAGTTTTTCGCGTGTATCAGAACGCCCAAAACCATCGGTACCCAATACTTTGTAACGCCCCGGTACAAATTCGCGTATCTGGTCGGCAAATATTTTCATATAGTCGGTTGCTGCCACTACCGGTCCCGTACAGTCTCTGAGACAAGTTGCTACATGGGATAATCTTACCGGTTCGGTGGGGTGCAGCATGTTCCAGCGCGTCACATCCAATGCCTCACGCCGCAATTCATTAAAGCTGGTGACGCTCCAGATATCAGCGGTAACGCCATATTCTTTTTCCAGTATTTCCGCTGCTGCGATTACTTCGCGCAGGATAGTGCCGGAACCGAGCAATTGTACTCGCAGCGCTGAATTTCCCCCGCTTGCCTGGTTACCTTCACGGAATAGATACATGCCCTGCAAAATGCCTGGCTCCGCATTTTTGGGCATTTCTGGATGCGGGTAATTTTCGTTCATTACGGTGATGTAATAATATACATCTTCCTGTTCCTGACACATGCGGCGCAGGCCGTCCTGGATAATGACCGCAAGTTCATAAGCAAACGTGGGGTCGTAGGATATGCAATTGGGAATAGTAGAGGCCGCCAGGTGGCTGTGGCCGTCTTCATGCTGCAGACCCTCGCCGTTCAGGGTGGTGCGCCCAGCAGTGCCACCTAGCAAAAAGCCACGGCAGCGCATGTCGCCCGCCGCCCAGGCAAGATCACCAATACGCTGGAACCCAAACATGGAATAGAAAATAAAGAAGGGAATCATCTGCACACCGTGCGTGCTATATGCGGTTGCCGCGGCCATCCAGGATGACATGGCCCCCGCTTCATTGATACCTTCCTGCAGGATTTGGCCGTTCTTGTCTTCCTTGTAGTACATCAGTTGATCAGCATCCTGTGGCGTGTAGAGCTGCCCGACTGAAGACCAGATGCCAAGTTGCCGGAACATTCCTTCCATGCCAAAAGTGCGTGACTCATCTGCAACAATCGGCACTACGTGCTTCCCGATATTTTTGTCTTTTACCAGAATGTTGAGTATGCGCACAAATGCCATAGTGGTAGAAGATTCACGCCCTTCACCACCGGCCTTGAGCAAGGATTCAAACGCCGACAGAGGCGGGATTTGCAGCGGTTCCGCCTTGCGTCGACGGCGGTGGAGGAAGCCTCCCAGCGCTTTGCGCTGTGCCCGCATGTAAGTAAGTTCGGGCGAGTCCTGATCGAACGTGAGATACGGTATTTCGTCGATCTTGTCATCCGGAATCGATAAGCCAAAGCGGTCACGAAATGCTTTCAGCGAAGTGGTGCCCATTTTTTTCTGCTGATGCGTGATGTTCTGTGCCTCACCGGCTTCGCCCATGCCGTAGCCTTTAATGGTTTTGGCAAGTATCACGGTAGGTTGCCCCGTGTGTTTTACCGCTGCGGCGTAGGCGGCATAGACTTTATGCGGATCATGGCCACCACGATTCAGACGCCAGATATCGTCGTCAGACATGTTGACGACCATTTCCAGCAGTTCCGGATATTTGCCGAAAAAGTGCTTGCGCACATAGGCGCCGTCTCTGGATTTAAAGGTTTGGTACTCACCATCAACACATTCCATCATGCGCTGCTGCAGCAAGCCTTTGGTATCCCGGGCCAGCAAGTGGTCCCAGTAGGAGCCCCAGATTACCTTGACAACATTCCAGCCAGCACCGCGAAAATCACCTTCCAGCTCCTGGATGATCTTGCCGTTGCCACGCACCGGCCCATCGAGGCGCTGAAGATTACAGTTGATGACGAAAATCAGGTTGTCCAGATTCTCACGCGAGGCCAGCGAAATCGCACCCAGTGCTTCCGGCTCATCCATTTCACCGTCGCCCATGAAGGCCCAGACTTTACGCCCTTGGGTCTTGATCAATCCACGGCTATCCAGATACTTCATGAAGCGTGCCTGGTAGATCGCCATTAACGGACCCAATCCCATTGATACCGTCGGGAACTGCCAGAAGTCAGGCATCAACCATGGATGTGGATAGGAGGACAAGCCTTTGCCCCCCACTTCCTGGCGAAAATTATCGAGCTGTTCCTGTGTCAGTTCTCCTGACAGGAAAGCATAGGCGTAAAGGCCTGGCGAGGAGTGCCCTTGTGCGAATACCAGATCACCACCGTGATCCGGGCTGACGGCATGCCAGAAATGGTTATAGCCGACATCGTAAAGTGTTGCAGCAGACGCAAAGCTGGCAATATGGCCGCCGACATTGGTATTTTTATTGGCACGCAATACCATCGCCATCGAGTTCCATCGCACGTAAGAGCGGATACGGTGTTCCAGCTCATGATTGCCGGGCGAACGTTCTTCTTTGCCGGGCGGTATGGTATTGATGTAGGCGGTAGTGGCGCTATAAGGGAGATAAGCACCGGAGCGGCGGGCTTTTTCCACCAGCTTTTCCAAAAGGTAATGTGCCCGCTCCGTCCCCTCGTGTATCAGTACGGACTCCAGTGCCTCCAGCCATTCCTGTGTTTCCTGCGGATCGATGTCGGGTAGAGGTTCCATGTTTTATCTCGAAGTTATTTATTCAGGATAGTCTACGGCTAAACCATTGCCTGGGCACGCTCTGCAGCTGCGATGGTATTGCACAGCAGCATAGTGATGGTCATCGGCCCCACTCCGCCCGGTACCGGCGTAATGTAACCCGCTTTCTCCTTGACCGACTCGAAGTCCACGTCTCCGGTAAGTTTACCGTCAGGCATGCGGTTAATACCCACGTCTATCACGGTTGCGCCGAGCTTCACCATATCGACAGTAATCATGCGCGGTTTGCCGGTAGCCACCACCAGGATATCGGCGCGCCGCGTGTGTTCGGCTAAATTACGTGTCTTCGATGTGCAGATGGTAATGGTGGCCCCCTGTTCCAGCAGCATCAGCGCCATCGGTTTGCCGACGATATTGCTGCGCCCCACAACCACTGCATGCTTCCCTTCAATTTCGATACCGCTCTTTTCCAGCATTTTCATCACGCCATAGGGTGTGCAGGGCGGAAATACGGTATTACCTGTAACCAGCGCGCCGACATTGTAGAGATGAAAACCATCCACGTCTTTTTCTGCTGCGATGGATGCAATTACTTTGCGGCTTTCAAAGTGATCTGGCAATGGTAACTGCACCAGAATGCCGTGAATTCTGGGGGTTCTGTTCAGCTCCTGAATGCAATCTACCACTTCATTCTGACTCGCATTTTCCGGGAATTCGTGAATTTCCGAATAAATGCCGGTTTCATCGCAAGCCCTGGCCTTGTTGCGTACATAAATACTGGAAGCCGGGTTGTTGCCGACAATGATCACTGCCAGTCCTGGCTGCGTACCTTGTTTTATCAGATGTTCCGCACGGGCCTTCCATTCTGCGCGTACTTCCCTGGCAATTGCATGGCCGTCCATGATTTTGGCGCTCATTATCCGTGCGCCTCTAACAATTTGAGATTCTAAACAAGGCAAAGCGGAAACAGGAAATGTAGACGCGACATATGGGCAATATGTAATTTAAATACCACTTCATCAGTGATACCTTGTTGATATCCTCACTCGCGCCTGGCCATATTATTTGCCCCGAAGGAAGCCCTCCTGGGGGAGGTACTGTTTGCGGCATTTGCTTGTCATCGCCTTGTTTCACTTTCGAATTGGAGCTGGAATAAGGAAACATTTTTTGTGAGCAACGAAGTATTATGACAAAACCTTAATTTTTAGAAAGAGGCATTTGTTTGAATCGGCTATATCACTGCGTGTCTATGCGGGTAACCTTATCTTTTTTGGTGTCGCCCGTGACTATGACGAAACTGGCGGATGTACTTTTTTGATTTCTTTTCGATAAATCAATATTCCGATCAAGAACGCCGGGATGACGACTAGAGCAGCAGCAGCGACCCCCACTGTCAGTATGCCGATCGCGCTACTCTCCGGCATGAAGAGCGTAATAGACCAGATTGCAATGAAAGCCGCTGACCCACCGCCGATAAGCATAATTTTTTTACCACGGTCATAGAGCCGCCAAAGCGCGCCGGAAACCCGTGTCTCGCCAAGATACTCATCAAAGATTGTGACCAGACTGCTATCGTCGGGTACAGCCTGATGACCAACGGCTATGGCGAGCGTATCGCTACCGTCTTCCAGCCGGGACATGCTGCGCAGGAATGCAATCCGTTTCTCGGCGTCCTTTTTTTTCATGCCATCGCTGATCAGTGTTGAGAGCAGTGCCGCAAAAGCGTGGTCACGAGCATCCATTGCCAAGTCGAGACCCTCTCCATGGCGCCACATAACACCCACCAGGTAGAGTTGAATCGTCATTTGCTTGAACTGAGGTGCGAAATCGTACCCCTTGTCTTTAATCAGCAGGAGTTGAGAAGCAAGAAATTCCCGGCCATATTGAGCGCAGGCATCGAGCGTCGATGTTTCCGAGTCTATTTTCGTGTCATTCATTGTAGTAATTATGTGCCATATTCGGTCTGACTTTGAGTTTACAAAAGAAGTCATTATATACTGGCACACGACTTGTTGAAGAAGGATGAATCATTTTGATTCTGACAGGTGATGATCGCATTGCCGTATGTTGAAACAATTTCTGCGGTAAAAACAGGATTGATAAAATGAATCTTCCACGCCATGTGAAAATAGTTGAAGTCGGCCCCCGCGATGGTTTGCAGAATGAGGCCGTCAGCGTGCCGACCGCAGTCAAGATAGAGCTGATTGAGCGGTTGGCACAAGCAGGGTTGCCAGTGGTAGAGTCCACCGCATTTGTATCGCCTGCGCGGGTACCGCAAATGGCGGATCAAGTAGAGGTCATGACGGGCATACGCAGGAGACCCGGCGTAAGCTATACCGCGCTGGTTCCCAATATGAAAGGTTTTGATGCGGCACTAGCTGCCGGGGTCAGGGAAATCGCCGTGTTTTCCAGCGCCAGCGAAACATTTTCCAACAAAAACACCAACTGCTCCATCGCCGAAGGTTTCGCACGTTTTGACGCGGTATGTGTGGCAGCGCAGGTAAACGGTATACGTGTACGTGGCTATATTTCCTGTGTCCTCGGTTGTCCGTACGAAGGAGAGGTACAGCCGGGCAGAGTGGCAGACATCGCCGCAGAATTGCTGAATATGGGTTGCTATGAAATTTCACTGGGAGACACCATCGGCGTGGGTACGCCGGGAAAGACCAGAAACCTGTTCGAGGTAGTGGCGGGAAAAGTGCCGCTGGAAAATCTTGCCGGACACTTTCACGATACATACGGCCAGGCACTGGCCAACGCTTATGCCGCGCTGGAATGTGGCATAAGCGTACTTGATTCCTCGGTAGCGGGTCTGGGAGGCTGTCCTTATGCACCTGGCGCATCGGGTAATGTGGCAAGTGAAGACCTGCTCTATATGTTGAACGGACTGGGTATCGAGACTGGTGTAGACATGGATAAATTGATCGCTGCCGGTAACTTTATTTGTGACTTCCTGGGGCGGTCATCAGGATCGAAAGTGGCGCAGGCGATTGCAGCCAAACGCACTTGATCCGGGTCAGGACGTGGTTGACCGTTTCCCTGACTTTCTGTCATTCCAATACCATTTCACTCGTGACATTTCGCTGATAGCCCCATTCGCGCCTGGTCGTGCTATTTGCCCCGAAGGAAGTCCTCTTTAGGCATTATGCTGAGCTTTTTCAGCAGGGATTTGTGCTATGCTGTTTTTGGTGGGGTGGTCATCGCAGATTCCTGGTTCGCCATGACAGATGCTTCCCAACTTGTGCGGGGTTCAGTAATGCATCAGATTGGATTGTAAAAGGAATTCGGTTTGTGAGCTTCTTGCAATAAATAGGCGCCGGGTTTTTAGAGATAGCTGTAATATTCTTTCATTCACATAGGAGAACATCATGTCTTGCAAAAAATCTATTATTTCCATCGCTGTTGGTTCCGCCTTTGCCGCCACTCTCGGCATTGCACCCATTGCCTTTGCGGCTGATAACCCCTTCGCCATCCAATCTCTGGATAAGGGCTACATGGTGGCGGATGCGCACAAGCACACCGAGAAAAAAGCGGGTGAAGGTAAATGCGGCGCAATGAAAGCGGGTGAAGGTAAGTGCGGTGGAATGAAATCCAGTGAAGGCATGTGTGGCGTAACCATGGCAGATATCGATAAAGATGGCAGGGTCAGCAAGGAAGAGTTTACCAAGCATCACGACATCATGTTTGAGCATATGGATGCTAACAAAGACGGCTTTATTGACAAATCCGAACTAGGAAAAGGCGAAATGGCCAAGAAGAAAAAATGAAAGATGGCAAGTGTGGGTCATGATGAGGGTAAGCGTGGCGGCATAAAGTGCTAGCCGCCCGGAAGATGTCATGAGTTCCCTGCACTTTTCCGGCACGGGGCTGGGATTTCGGCGCGAATTGATTCCTGCGCTAAAAGCCTACGTTCCCGCTGCCATTGATTTCTTCGAAATCGCGCCGGAAAACTGGATTGATCTCGGTGGTCTGCCGGGGCGTGATCTGCGTAGTTTCACTGAGCGCTACCCTTTTGTCTGTCATGGCCTGTCACTTTCAATTGGTAGTCCGGCACCTCTGGATGAGGTGCTGCTGCACAAAATCCGGCAGTTCCTCGACCAGCATCAAATCCCGCTTTATACCGAGCATCTCTCATACTGTTCTGACGATGGGCACCTGTACGATCTGCTTCCCATACCATTTACCGAAGATGCAGTAAAGTACGTCGCCGCACGTATTCGCCGCGTGCAGGATATTCTGCAGCGCCGTATTGCCATGGAGAACGCTTCATTTTATTTGCGTGCACCCATTACTGAAATGAGTGAAATCGACTTTATCCGCGCGGTGCTAAGCGAAGCGGATTGTGACCTGCATCTTGACGTGAACAACGTGTATGTCAACAGCATCAACCATGCCTACGACCCGCTGGAATTTATTCGCGCCATGCCGACCGAGCGTATTGTCTATCTGCATATGGCCGGACATCACAAGGAAGCGGAGGATCTGATTATCGATACCCATGGTGCGGACGTGATCGACCCGGTATGGTCGCTACTGGATGAAACCTACCGTATTCATGGCGTGACGCCAACGTTGCTGGAACGTGATTTTAATATCCCGCCCCTCAATGAGCTGATGTACGAGGTTGAACGTATTGCCCGGATTCAGACCAAACATGCTCCTGCAGTCCATGCCTGCATCCCTTGAATTTCAGCGCTTTCAGTACGCATTCGCCGCGCATATCCGCGACCCCAGGGTAAATCCCCGTCCGCACGGTATTGAAGCGCGGCGCATGCGGATATACAACGGGCTGGTTTACAACAACGTTGAGAGTTTTCTTCTGATCTGCTTTCCCGTGCTACGGAAAATGCTGGGGACGCGCCGCTGGACGCGGCTGGTACGCGCCTTCCTTGCGGGACATCGCAGCCACTCGCCATTTTTCCGCCAGATACCTGATGAATTTATCCAGTTTCTGCAGACCGAGTGGACAGCATCGGCGCAGTATCCGGAATATGTGCTGGAACTTGCACACTACGAATGGATAGAGTTAGTGCTATCCGTTTCGACTCGTATACCGGACTGGAATCGGATCGACCCCGAGGGTGACTTGCTCGAGCAGCACCCGGTTTTGAATCCGGTATTCGCCAGCCTGCATTATCATTGGCCGGTACAGCGCATTGGCCCACGTGCCCGAGTTACGCCGATAGAAACCTATTTACTGGTGTTCCGGGATGCGGGCGATCAGGTTCAATTCATGGAGATCAATGCTTTTACCGCACGTTTACTGAATTTGCTTGAAGCTGCTAAACTTACTGGCCGGGGTGCGCTTGAGATCGTTGCTACAGAAAGTCGACATCCTATGCCTGAAGCTGTGATTCAGGGCGGGCTGGCAGTTATGCAGGAGTTGCATGCACGCGGCGCTTTGCTGGGAGTTCGCCGGTGATGCCTATTTCCAATTCCCGATAGAAACACCAACAATCTAACCCGTTCGTGGTGAGCCTGTCGAACCACACTGACCCTTTGACAAGCTCAGGGTGACCGGGTGGTGGCTAATTAGTGGCGTTTCTAACTGGAATTAGAATAAGAAGTTTTGTGTAAACGGAATTGGAATCACTCCCCGGTAGAACTATTCCACGGTCACTGATTTCGCCAGGTTCCGCGGCTTATCCACGTCGGTATTTTTTTGCAGGGCGACGTGGTAGGCAAGTAGTTGCAGCGGGATGGTGTGGAGAATGGGGCTGAGTAATCCCGCATGTTCCGGCAGGCTGATGACATGAATGCCTTCGCTTTGCTGGATAGGTGAATCGGCATCAACGAAAACGTAGAGTTCGCCGCCGCGGGCGCGTACTTCCTGTAAGTTGGACTTGAGCTTTTCCAGTAACGCATTGTTGGGAGCAATCGCAACGACCGGCATATCCTCGTCTACCAGTGCGAGCGGACCATGTTTCAGTTCTCCGGCGGCGTAAGCTTCGGCATGAATATAAGAAATTTCTTTGAGCTTGAGCGCACCTTCCATGGCAATGGGATAATGCATACCACGTCCGAGAAACAAGGCATGACGTTTCTGTGCAAATCTTTCGGCCCAGACTTTGATCTGAGGTTCCACTTGTAGCACACGCTGCAACGCAACCGGCAGATGACGCAGTGCAGTGATCATGCCGCGCTCATGCTCGCTCGATAATTTTCCGCGTAGTTTCGCCAGCGTCATGGTAAGCAACATCAGTGCTGCCAGTTGCGTGGTGAATGCCTTGGTAGAGGCCACGCCGATTTCCGGCCCGGCACGGGTAAGGAAACGCAGATCGGTTTGCCGTACCAGTGCACTTTCCGGCACGTTGCAGATGGCGAGGCTATGACGATGTCCCAGCGACTTGGCGTAGCCGAGTGCGGCCAGTGTGTCGGCAGTTTCTCCTGATTGGGAAATCGCCACCACCAGCGCGTGGGGGCTGGCTACCGGGTCACGGTAGCGGTATTCGCTCGCGATCTCGACGTTACAGGCCAATCCCGCCATAGATTCCAGCCAGTAACGGGCGACCAGCCCGGCGTGATAGCTGGTGCCGCAGGCGAGTATCAGGATGCTGTCGGTATGTTTAAAAATATTTTCCGCATCACTTCCAAACAACTGCGGAGAGATGGAATGGGCATTGAGCACCATTTCCAGCGTATTCGCTATCACGCCCGGCTGCTCGAATATTTCTTTCTGCATGAAGTGGGCATAGGGTCCCAGTTCCACTGCTGCGTCAGTCAATTCACTTTCGTGCACAGCGCGCATCACTTCCCTGGTAGAGCTGCTATCAAGACAATTAACGATGCGATAGCCGTCGCAGCGCAATTCGGCCACATCGCCTTCTTCCAGATAAATCATATACCTGGTTACCGGTAGCAGAGCAGAAGCATCAGAGGCAGCGTAGTTGCCGTGTTCGCCCAGTCCGAGCAGCAACGGCGCACCATTGCGGGCAACAACAATGCGCTCAGGCCGCGCCTCTTCCATTACGGCGATGGCATAAGCACCCTGCAATTCGGCAACGGAGCAGAGCACCGCCTCAAACAAGTCGGGGGTTTTCCTGAGGTTGAGCGTGATGAGGTGGGCGATGACTTCGGTGTCAGTGTCGGACAAGAATTCGAAGCCTGCGACCTGCAAGCGTTGACGCAGTACTTCATGGTTTTCGATGATGCCGTTATGCACCACGGCAACCTTTGTTGCCCCAGCGGAGAAATGTGGATGAGCGTTACGCTCGGAAGGTGCACCGTGTGTAGCCCAGCGGGTATGGGCGATGCCGGTTTCGCCCTGAAATGCCTGTTCGTCCACGAGCTTGCCGAGTTCCGCAACCCGTCCGGTAGTGCGTAATCTACGCAATCCACCACTTACCAGCGCAATTCCAGCAGAGTCATAGCCGCGATATTCCAGGCGGCGCAAACCTTCCAGCAGAATGGGGACAACATTATTTCTGGCAACTGCACCAACTATACCGCACATAGACAAGCTCCCATGTCGTTACCTTTCCCAAGTGACAGAATTGAGCGGACTTCACTAGCTTGCAGATTACTTTTCATGCTTCACTTTTTTTATCGGCCGTTTCCACCCGGCGATGCTTATCTGTTTGGCGCGTGACAGGGTCAACTTCTCCGGTGGGGTGTCTCGGGTGATGGTCGAACCCGCGCCGATGGTAGCGCCTTTCGCCACCTTCACCGGTGCGATCAACTGGGTATCAGAGCCGATAAACACGTCGTCTTCGATAATGGTCTGGTATTTGTTGGCTCCATCGTAGTTGCAGGTAATTGTCCCGGCACCGATGTTGACATTTTTACCGACGACGGCATCGCCGAGGTAGCTCAAATGATTCGCTTTGCTGCCGGCGGCAATGCTGCTATTTTTGACTTCGACAAAATTACCGATATGGACTTCGCTGGCAAGTCTGGTTCCGGGACGAATGCGGGCGTAAGGTCCGATGCGGCAGTTTTTTCCAATTTCAGCATCTTCGATCAGACTGAAGGGGGCGACCACTGTTCCTGCCGCAATCTTCACGTTCTTCAAGATACTGTGAGCGCCCACTCTCACATTATCATCCAGCTGAACCAGACCTTCAAAAATACAATTGACATCTATCGTCACATCGCTGCCACAGGCAAGCTGACCGCGAATGTCGATACGCGATGGATCGGCCAAGGTTACGCCCTGCTCCAGCAGTCTGTGGGCAGACTCATTTTGATAGATACGCTCAAGCGCTGCCAACTGTACTTTGCTATTGATGCCCAGCGTTTCCCAGGCACGACCTGGCTGGGTAGCCTCCACCTTGACTCCATCCTTGACTGCCATCGCCACGATGTCGGTGAGGTAATACTCCTTCTGTGCATTGTTGTTTTCCAGCTTATGCAGCCAGTCGTGCAAATATTGATTGGGAACCGCCATGATGCCAGTATTGATTTCACGGATTTGCCGCTGGGTTTCGCTGGCATCCTTCTCTTCGACAATAGCAGTGATCTTTCCCTCTCGGCTGCTACGCACGATTCTGCCATAGCCGTGGGGCTCATCCAGTTCCAGCGTGAGTAGCGCAAGATATTTTGCTGCTGCTGCCGCTGTTATCAATTCCCGCAGGGTTTCAACTCTGGTCAGCGGCACATCGCCAAACAGCACCAGCGTCATGCCGCTCTTGTCCAGATGAGGCAGTGTTTGCATCAGCGCGTGGCCGGTACCCAATTGCAGTTCCTGCTTCACCCAGATGAGTTTCCTGTCGTCTATTGTCTGCGGTACGATTTCGCCGCCGTGACCGTACACCACACAGATCTTCTCCGGCGCCAGCGCACGCGCGGTGTCGAGCACATGGGAAAGCAGAGGCCTGCCAGCCAGCGGGTGCAGCACCTTGGGCAGTGTCGAGTGCATGCGCTTGCCGAGTCCGGCAGCTAGGATGACGATGTTCAGTTTTGGCACGAGAGTAGGACGCCGCTAACAATTTGAAGTTTTAATTTCGATTCCAGTTCGAAAGTGAAACCAGGCAATGACGAGCGAATGCCGCAGACAGTAATCATAGTATGGTCAGATGCGAGTGAGGGTATCACGAAGCGTCACTAATGGAATGGGATTGGAATAAGCAGGACATGGTGGGATTTTAGTGCTTTACCATGCTGACAGCAACTTCCAAGTATCCAGCTGTCAAGTATCCAGCACTAGTTCGGAAAAATGAAAAAGGCGGCCTTGGCCGCCTTTTTCAGATGTGGCATAAAACAACTCAATGACCGCGTTTTCTGAGCCGATGAATCGCCGCCAATTGTGCGATTGACTCGGCCAATTCAGCTTGGGCGCGGGCGTAATCCATAGTGGAAGAACGGTCGCGCAGGGCATCCTCCGCACGTTTCTTGGCCTCTGTCGCTTTGGCTTCATCCAAGTCGGCGCCACGCAAGGCAGTATCGGCGAGGATGGTCACCACGTCTGGCTGTATCTCCAGCATGCCGCCTGAGACATAAATCAGCTCTTCTTCCTGCAGTGGTGCCTTGATCCGCACTGAGCCGGGCTTGATCCGGGTCAGCATCGGCGTATGGTGCGGGTAAATACCCACATCACCCGCCTCTGCTGGCGCTACCAGAAACTCGGCAGGACCTGAGTAGATCGATTCCTCGGCACTGACGATATCAACGTGAAATACGGTGCTCATTTAGGTTTCCAATATCTGATTCAAAACTCATTTCATCAGTGACACTTCGTTGATATGCTTACCCACGTCTTGCCGTACTACTCGTCCCGAAGGAAGTCCTCTTGGGGGACGTACTGTCAGCAGTGTTCGCTCGTCATCGCCTGGTTTCACTTTCGAACTGAAATTGGAACGATTAGTCAGATTATGCCAGTCGAGTTTATAAAAAAGCTTTTGTTACTGCAGAGTCTTGGCTTTTTCAACCGCTTCGTCTATCCCGCCCACCATGTAGAACGCCTGTTCCGGCAGATGATCGTAATCCCCGTTGACGATGCCTTTGAAACCCTTGATGGTTTCTTTCAGCGATACGTATTTACCAGGCGAGCCGGTGAACACTTCCGCCACGTTAAACGGCTGCGATAGGAAACGCTGAATCTTGCGCGCTCTCGCCACTGCCAGCTTATCCTCGGGGGAGAGTTCATCCATCCCAAGAATCGCGATGATGTCACGCAATTCTTTGTAGCGCTGCAGGGTTTGCTGCACGTCACGCGCAGTGTTGTAGTGTTCTTCGCCGACCACCAGCGGGTCAAGCTGACGCGAAGTTGAATCGAGTGGATCCACCGCCGGATAGATGCCCAGTGAGGCGATGTCACGTGATAACACTACGGTTGCATCCAAATGGCCGAAAGTGGTTGCAGGCGAGGGGTCAGTCAGATCGTCTGCCGGCACATACACAGCTTGAATCGATGTGATGGAGCCAGTCTTGGTAGAGGTAATGCGTTCCTGCAAGCGCCCCATTTCTTCCGCCAGTGTCGGCTGATAGCCCACTGCGGAGGGCATCCGGCCCAGCAATGCTGATACCTCGGTTCCCGCCAGAGTGAAGCGATAGATGTTGTCTACAAATAGCAGCACGTCGCGGCCTTCATCCCGAAAAGATTCCGCCATAGTCAGGCCAGTCAACGCTACCCGCAAGCGGTTTCCAGGCGGTTCATTCATTTGTCCGTACACCAGCGCCACCTTGTCCAGCACGCCGGATTCTTTCATCTCATGGTAGAAATCGTTGCCTTCGCGAGTGCGCTCACCCACACCGGCAAATACCGAAAAGCCACTATGCTCGATAGCGATGTTGCGGATCAGTTCCATCATGTTGACAGTCTTGCCCACGCCTGCGCCACCAAACAGGCCGACCTTGCCGCCTTTGGCGAAAGGGCAGACCAGATCGATCACTTTGATGCCGGTTTCCAGCAATTCGGTAGATGCTGCCAGCTCATCAAATGCTGGCGCTTTGCGGTGTATCGACATGGTTTTTTCCGCGCCGATAGGCCCCATCTCATCTATTGGCTTGCCGAGCACGTCCATAATGCGGCCCAGAGTTTTAAGGCCGACCGGCACCAGAATCTGCTCGCCAGTATTAGTTACCATCATGCCACGGCGCAACCCGTCGGAAGACCCGAGGGCAATCGTGCGCACTACACCGTCGCCCAGTTGTTGCTGCACCTCAAGCGTGAGTTCCGTTCCTTCCAGCACCAGCGCGTCATACACTTTCGGTATCGCTTCACGCGGAAAT
>CAMDAX010000044.1 GCA_945888885.1 Nitrosovibrio sp. Nv4
ATTGAGAGGTGGGTTACGCTGCGCTTCGCCGCAACTAAAAATTAAGGAATCAAAAGCGCAAAACCAGAGGCTCGACACCTCTTTTTTATTCAATCAACTGGCACACTTTTGGCGCGCCATTTGGTACATTTTTACTCCGGCATTGACAATCACTGCCGTCCGATTAAAATACAAATAGATTCGATTGGTTGCAAGGCACTCCATCGGTTACTTTATAGTCGCTGCCCGGAAACGCTTGCTGCAAAGGTATTTTCTCAAACAGGGTGACTGAGAAAACCTGTAACAAAATGTAGAGTATAGCGCCCCCTCTCCGTCAAGACCAAGCTAAGTTACTGCATTGTATTGGACAACAAAAAACCCGCAAGCATTTATTCATGCGGGTTTATCGGACTTCTTTGGATTGCAGAAAACTATCTGATGGTGCCCGGAGCCGGAATCGAACCGGCACGGGCGGTTATGCCCGAGGGATTTTAAGTCCCTTGTGTCTACCTATTTCACCATCCGGGCTATTGATTAGAACCCTACTTTATCTTTACCTACCCATCTTTCATCAAACAGATATTCGGTAGTAACCATTTTCTACAGTATCCGCATATAAATTATGCAATTTTTTCGTGAAACTGGTGACTTTGATTCAGAATTACCCAAACCCATTCTGAGTTTGGATCGGTATTACCAAATTCATGCTGAGGGCGCAGCATTCTGTGTCAGCACCTACATTATTTTCCAACTACCTAAACCCGGTGATCTCGCGTATTCATGCCATGACCAGGTGAATATGATTTGAGTGAATGCCAGATATAGTAGATTATAGTTTTATGTGGCCGATAAAAACTATATTTTCAATGTCAAAAAATAAGAGAGATGCAATAAGAAAATGATCAGCTCATTTGACGCAGACCCCTCAGTCAAGTGAGCAAAAGAAGACCCCTAATTAGTCAGCCGGCAAGGTTATGCTAATTAGGGGTCGGTAGGGGCCGGCAACAATCAAGTGCAATATATTTAAAAGTTGACCTGCGTATATTGTCTGAATTCAACTTACTGGTCAATAGTAATAGGGTGATCAATCTTCAACCAGCACCAATATCTTTGCCCTTATGAAGGGTACATCTTTTTGATGAAACTACGGTCCCTGCGTGACAGGGTGTCATTCGTCAGCGTTGGCTTGCCACCTACAATCAGCTCTCCCGGGAACGAATAAAGCATGATCGACTTCTCGTCATAGGTCGACGCGTTCAACTGATCTAACGAATATTTCTGGATCACGTTTGAAAAGGTTTCCTCCTTCGACCAGAAATTGGGTGCCCCGGCGAAATACTTATAGACCGCCGCCTCGTTCCACTTGATGCCGCCCTTTGGATTCTGGTGTTCATGAATACATCCCAGCGCGTGGCCAAATTCATGTACTACCACGCGGTTATACTCCTTAGCGTCAGTATCATCTTTGAGCCAGCCGAAATTCATCGTCGGCTCGTTCTTAGGTATACCAAGATTGTCTGTCCCAACATAAGACCATGAACCAGAATCGGCCACGAAGGAGATACGGATATCAGATTTTGCCTTGGCAGCAGCGAAGTCAAACTTGATATTGGCATATTTCAGCCATTGTGAGGCATGTTCTATTACCCGGCTCTTCTGTATTTTTGAGCCATCCAGGAAACAAATCTTCAGCAAACGGCCATCAGCCCACATCTTCCCGGCCTCTAATGCCATCTTCATCGGGTGGTTCGACGCACCAGGAAGCCGACGGATATTGGGCTGGTTCTTCTGGTTTTCCCCGATGGCGAGTTTCGTTACCTTTAGCTTCTGCGCGCCGGTCAGAATGCGATCCACACACATATGGATATGATTTAGATCTTTTTTCGTTGCCATCTTTCCTCTCCCTTTGATAGATAAATATCGTTTCACCCTTGCACCAATACCCAGTAATCAGGCAGTAGAGTAACCGCAAATCGCTGGAATAAGTTTAAAGTGTAGCTGGCTATTTCAGTTTATTCAATCTGGATTGAACGAGAGGCCGATTTGGTGGACGAACAAGTTATCTGAATTGTGGATGCTTGTATAAATCACTACTCCCACTCTAACCCCGGCCTCAGCTATCCGCTTTTTAGTCCACATTGAATTTGCTAAAACATCCAGTAATTCACGGTGGCAAAAAAGATGCGGGGACACCCATCGCCATCAACTTGGCAGGGCGTATCTCAACATCAAAAACTTGGGTGCGGGGTAGGGGTGAATAGATTGAGGCAAGGCAACGGGGTGATGAGCGCACTAACTCGCAAAGCTCAAATTCTAATCCCAGCTAGAAATGCCACTAATTATCCACCACCAACCGCTCGCCCTGACCCTTCGACTTTGCTCAGAACTGAAGGCCTTGTCGAAGGGTACGGTGTGGTTCGATATAACCAATGACTTGCCCAGCGTCTTTTGCTGGGTTAGTCAGATGGCTAGTAGTTATGCCAGGCTCTGATGGAACAACTAAGTATTGACTAAGCACGATAACCCCGTGCCAAGTCACTACTTAACCACGAACGGGTTAGATTGTTGGTGTTTCTATCTGGAATTGGAATGACTGTAACCGATGCTTTATGGAACGTTTGGTGATGAAGGGTGGTTAATTTTTAAAGGTGCCCTATAGCTGGACATACCTTAGCGCAATGAAAAGACAGCGCATAAACCACCCCGCTGCAAGCAGCAGGGCATTAACTGTGCTCTTGCAATCTGCTGACTTTCAGCCGACCCTTTCCCCGAAGAACGAAAAATCAAACTCGCAACGATTAAACGCGCTTCTTGAATTCGTTGTTACGGGTATCAATTTCAATCTTGTCACCGATTTCGACAAAACCGGCAACTTGAACCTGAAAAGCATTGCCTTTTAGACGTGCTGGTTTCATGATCTTGCCGGAAGTGTCACCGCGTACGGCTGGTTCGGTATATTCCACTTCACGCACGATACTGTTCGGCAGTTCGATCGAAATCGCCTTGCCATCGTAGAACGTTACCTGGCAGACATCTTCCATGCCATCGATGAGGTAGTTCATCACATCGGACATGTTGTCCGCTTCGATCTCAAACTGGTTATATTCGCTATCCATGAACACATACAGCGGGTCAGAAAAATAGGTGTAGGTGCAGTCTTTGCGTTCGAGCTCAACCATGTCGAATTTTTCATCGGCCTTGTAAACTGATTCGGCAGTAGTGTCGGAGAGGAGGTTCCTCAGCTTCATTTTGACTACCGATGCATTGCGGCCAGACTTGGTGAATTCAGCTTTTTGTACAACCATCGGATCGTTGCCGACCATGACGACGTTACCTGCGCGAAGCTCCATTGCGGTTTTCATGTTTCATCCTGAGAATTGAATTTTTAATCAGCGAGTTAAGCAGTTAAGCTTTGAGCTGGCAGTCCAGAATAGCTCTTAAAAATCGTTTAATTATATCCGATTTTGACTAAACTGCACCAGATTGGACGCCAAGTCTCCCAAACGGTTCAATTGCCCGGCCCACTTTCCACCGTGCTGCGTCAATGCTGCCTGGTGCGCGGCAAAAACCGGCCAGGTATTGCCAATCTGACCATCATCATTCCAACCATTCCAGCCATACCATAAAGCGCGCACCGCAGCAGCCATGTCCGGCGACATCCCCGCAGTATAGAGATCGATAAAAGCATTCAGTTTGACTCGATGCGCGTTGTCCGCCTGCGGGTAAATATGCCAGATAAATGGCCGTACCGCCCATTGTGCGCGAACAAATGAGTCTTCGCCACGCACAAAATTGATATCGCAAGCCAATAGCAGCTTGTCATACTCGGCCTGTTCCAAAAACGGGATCAACCGCACCGTCAACTGACCGGATTGCAACACCGCGCCAACACTAAGACTAAGGGACTTAATACCACCAAAGAAATCCGCAATCACATCAATGATCGGCTCTTGTCGCAACCCTAGCGGAAATGGCAACGGCAGTAGCACGCATATGGGTACGGTTGAGATGGCCCACGCTGCGAGCAAGTCACCCAACGGAGCGTTGTCGTAGCAGAACAAAGAAATGCGTAACTCCCCTGCCCTGCGCGCCGGCACATCCAACCGTTGCCAGAATGCCAATTGCGCAACGTCATCAAACGCGTTTCGGGCTGGCAATAACCACTGCTCGCACAGCAGCCCGCCGGTTCCAGGCACAAAACCGGGAAAGAAAAAATGTTTTAGCAAAGGTAAGCGCGGGTGGGGCGACGGCAGGCGGTGACAGCCGGTCACCCAGTTTTCAGCGCTGAGATACTCCAGATTGATCCACACCGGAGGCTGCGATAAAACCGCCATCGCCGCAATATAAGCCTCAGGCAACTCACAGGCAAATGCTTCAATCACAACGTCAGCAGGCTCGACCCCGGCAAATGATTGACGCCAATGGCATATCTCGACCCCTTGCAGCCACTGTTGTGCGGAAGCAGGATCAGCATCCGGTGCAATACGGGCGAGGCTGGCCAGATCGTCCACCCACAGCCGTACCGCCAATTCGTGCTCATGCGTCAACTGGCGTGCGAGCCGCCAGCAGACGCCGACATCACCGAAATTGTCGATGACGCTACAGAAAATATCCCAACGTTGCTTCATGGGGTGCGACGATAGCACCAATAGAGGATGACTGAAAGATCGTCCTGCGAGTTATTGTGGGGCAGAGGAATCGTCCCCACTAATCGAATTAAGGGCACATTCAATAATTCGAAGCTCTAACAAGACAGAGTGGATTTTTAGATATGACCTTATGTCTGCGATACATCAGGCTTCATCAGGTTCCAGATTTTCTGCCGGCCTTGGCTTTACCTTGACTAAGGATAGCGCAGATTTTTTCTTGCTTACTTTGCCGGGAATTTTTGGCGTTTCGCACACCACGTCGGCATTCTGCGCACGGTGGCGCAAAGCATGATCCATTAGCACCAGCGCCAGCATTGCTTCGGCAATAGGGGTCGCACGAATACCGACACAGGGGTCATGTCTGCCATGAGTTTCCACAATCACCGGCTTACCCCTTTTGTCTATCGAGCGCCGCTCCAGGCGGATGCTGGAAGTAGGCTTGATGGCAAGATTCACGATAATATCCTGGCCGGTGGAAATGCCGCCTAAAATACCACCAGCATTATTGCTGAGGAAGCCCGCAGGTGTAATTTCATCAGAGTGTTCGGTGCCTTTCTGGGCAACGCTGGCGAATCCCGCACCGACTTCTACGCCTTTTACCGCATTGATGCTCATCATGGCGTAGGCGATTTCCGCATCCAGCCGATCGTACACCGGTTCGCCCCAACCTACCGGCACGCCTTCTGCCACCACGCTGATTTTCGCGCCGACCGAATCACCGCTTTTGCGCAGCTTGTCCATGAATTCTTCCAGGCGTGGCACAAAACTGGCATCAGCCGCAAAAAATGGATTCTGGTTCACCATCTTCCATTGTTTGAATGGGATTTCTACCGGCCCCAGTTGTGCCAGATAGCCGCGTATTACTACTCCGTATTTTTCGTTCAGCCATTTCCTGGCGATGGCCGCTGCTGCCACCCGTACCGCAGTTTCACGGGCGGAGGAACGGCCACCACCGCGATAATCGCGTATGCCGTATTTCTGCCAATAGCTATAATCCGCATGCCCGGGGCGGAAAGTATCCATGATTTTGCTGTAATCCTTGCTGCGCTGATCTTCGTTGCGGATCAATAGCGCAATCGGTGTGCCAGTGGTTTTACCCTCGAACACACCGGAGAGGATTTCTACCGTGTCGGATTCGCGCCGCTGGGTTACATGCCGGGAGGTGCCGGGCTTGCGCCGATCCAGTTCCTGCTGAATATCTGCAACGGATAATTCCATCCCGGGTGGACAGCCATCAACTACGCAACCAATTGCGGGGCCGTGGGATTCGCCGAAGGAGGTGACACAAAAAAGCTTGCCAAGGGTATTGCCGGACATTCTGTTTCTCTCATTAAATTAAGATTTCAAGTTTAGCATATTTGCATTAACCGCCGGATGAGCCGATGCCAATGCGATGCGGCGTGGAAAACTGGGTTGGGTTCAGAAATCTTCCCCTTTCATTACGTAAGTGCGCTCACGCACGGACTCGTTCTACCCATCCTGGATTACGACATGCCCTGCAGCATCTCTACCCCCCACGCCACACCAAAGCCGGTGACGTCGCTGCCTACTGCACCCAGCCCGCCTTTGCTGCTGCTGGCGGAGAGGTCCATATGCAGCCACGACGACGTATCACCGGCAAAGCGACCGAGGAAACGCGCAGCGAGAATATGATCTGCCTCACCATCGAGAGTACATTGCTTGACGTCGGCAATTTTACTTTCCAGATCCGTTTCGTAATCGGCATCCATCGGAAATGCCCAGATGCGCTCACCACTGGATTTTCCTGCCGCCAGTGCCTGCTGCACCAAGTCATCGCGATTGCTGAAAATACCGCTGTAACGCGACCCCAGCGCCACGTGCATGCTGCCGGTCAGCGTGGCAAAATCCATTATCACATCGGGTTTTTGTTTTGCCGCCAGCGTCAATGTGTCAGCCAGCACCATGCGCCCCTCGGCGTCGGTGTGCATGATTTCGATAGTGGTGCCATTCAATGCCGTGATTACATCGTTCTGTTTATAGGCACGGGGGCTGATGTGGTTCTGGGCAATGGCGAGCCAGCAATCGATGTTTACCAGTAGATCGGCGCGAGTGGCAGCCAACAAAATACCCAAAGCCACCGCCGAACCGTTCATGTCCTCGTGCATCCCATGCATATAACGCGCTGGCTTCAGGTTGTGGCCGCCGGTATCGAAGCAGATGCCCTTGCCCACCAATGCTATGGTTTTCTTCGCGCCCTTTACGCGTCGTTGCAAATGTACGATAGCAGCATCTTCCGGATTGCTGCCCTGAGCCACCGCGACAAACGCACCTGCACCCATTTTGCGCAATGCTTTAAGATCAAATTCCCGGTGCTTCCAGCCTTCACTGGCGGCGAGTTTCTTAACACGCTTGCGATAGAACCCAGGTGTCAGTTCATTCGGTGGCAGTACCGTCAATTCACGCGTAAGTAGATTGCCTTCCGCCTTGGCACGCAGCAACGCAAAGCTGCCGCTTTCCACATGCCCGTGCAGCACGATTCCAGCAAGCGCTTGCCTGGCGGGTTTCTTCTTGCCGGTTTTCCGTAATGGCAGCACCGCACCATTGACCCATGTGGCATATACTGCCAATTCTGCAAACGCGTGCTTCTGATCAGCGTCGCCGTAAACCGCAAGATGTATTTCTGCCGGGCTTTCTTCCAGCAATAGTTGCACGGCTTTGCGCACGCAGGTTTGCTGCTCATATACAGATTTGCTCAAGTCCACCATGACCCAGGCACACAATGCACCGCTCTTGAGATTGGCGCTCACAGGCGCTTCGCTGGTTTCATCCGGCTTCATCTTACGCCGCGACAACAGGGCCTCCAGCACATCCTTACCCAGAAAATCAGATTTATCCGGGAATTTATCCAACGACTTATCTAATTTCGGCAACATCACCAGAATGTGTGCTGCCTTGGTGGAATAGCTTAGGGGTGAAGCATTCTGTGTCAGTGTCGCAAGCATTGGCAGTTGTCCTTTAAAATATCAGTTATCATTATATACGCCATGTGCCATATTGCCCGAGATAGCTTTTGGCACCAGGCTACTCGCTGAATACCGATACCGATACCGATACCAACACCGACCTCCCATGCGCCAATACCTCGAATTCATGCAGCATGTGCGCAAGCACGGACACAAAAAATCCGACCGCACCGGTACCGGTACGCTTTCTGTATTTGGCTACCAGATGCGCTTCGACTTATCGGAGGGGTTTCCGCTGGTCACCACCAAGAAGTGCCATTTGAAATCCATCATCCACGAATTGCTGTGGTTTCTTCAGGGCAATACCAATATCAAGTACCTCAAGGACAATGGTGTATCCATTTGGGATGAATGGGCTGATGTGAACGGCGATCTTGGCCCGGTCTATGGGCACCAGTGGCGCTCCTGGCCGACCGCAGACAGACGGCACATTGATCAGATCACGCAGGTAATCGAACAGATCAGGAAAACTCCTGATTCGCGGCGCATGATTGTTTCAGCCTGGAATGTGGGTGAGTTAGACAAAATGAAGCTGCCGCCATGCCACGCCTTTTTCCAATTCTATGTTGCTGACGGCAGACTCTCATGCCAGCTTTATCAGCGTAGCGCCGATATCTTCCTGGGTGTGCCGTTCAACATCGCCTCCTACGCGCTGTTGACGCTGATGATGGCGCAGATCTGTGGGCTAAAGCCTGGCGATTTCGTACATACTTTTGGTGATGCGCATCTCTATCTCAACCATCTGGAGCAGGTGCAGGAACAGTTGAGCCGTGAACCGGGGAAACTGCCGACGATGCAACTGAACCCGGCAATCAACAGTATTTTCGATTTCACCTATGCGGATTTCACGCTGGAAGGTTACGACCCGCATCCGGCGATCAAAGCACCGATTGCGGTATGATCCTCATTTCATCAGTGACACTTTCGAACTGGAATTAGCATGAGTCCACCCCGCTTTTCCATTCTGGTGGCGATGGCAAAAAACCGCGTCATCGGCAGAAACAATGCCTTACCGTGGCAATTGTCAGCCGATCTGAAACGCTTCAAGCAACTCACCATGGGACATCACATCGTCATGGGACGCAAGACCTATGAATCCATCGGCAGGCTGTTACCTGGCCGCACCAGCGTCATTGTCACCCGCCAATCCGATTATCAAATTCCGGGTGCCATCGTAGTGGGTTCGATAGCGGAAGCGCTGAAGGTCTGCGGCGAAGGGAAAGATATGAATCAGGAAAGTTTTGTCATCGGCGGTGCGGAGATCTACCAGCAAGCTCTGCCGCTATGCCAGCGAATGTATATCACCGAGATTCAGCAGGAAGTCGACGGGGATACACTATTCCCCGAATTCAACCAACAGGAATGGCGTGAAATTTTTCGTGAGAAGCATTCGCAGGATGAGGCCGATGGGCTGGACTATCATTTTGTGGTGCTTGACCGCAAGACTTGAATGAACTGCTCTGCCGTAAGCTGCGAGTGAAAGACTCAAAAAATGGCGGAGTGCCATCAGCACACTCCGCCATTTTTATCTGCAAAACCTTGTTTAGATTACTAGCACATCCGGCAATGGAAAGCCGTTGAAGTTGCTGGCGTAGGCGGTAGTGTAGGCTCCAGCATTCGGAATATAGATAAAATCCCCTTCCTGAATATCTTCCGGCAGCATCTCATCACGCATCAGGATGTCAACTGAATCGCAGGTTGGTCCAGCAACACACCAGGGAATATCTTGCCCTTTGCGGTCGGTAAGGATTTTATAGCGCAGGCCTTCGGTGACCTCGATCACGCCGCCAAACATGCCTGCATCCCAATACATCCAGCGCTTACCATTGCGGGTGGCGGTGCCAACCACGCGACAAACAAAGTAAGCCGCATCCGATACCAGATAACGTCCCGGCTCGGCCATGATATGAATACCCTCTGGCAGATCAGCGATGGCCGCATTCACCACTTCCCCGATCACTTCAATCGAAGGAATGGGTTTGACATGACGCACCGGGTAACCACCACCGATATTCAGCAGGCGCGGATTCAGCCCGACACGGCGCATGTCAGCAAAGACTTTTTTTGCACGCTCGATCCCCACGCGCCAATTCTGTGGATTGCGGCACTGCGAACCAACATGAAAAGTCACTCCGGCAAGATCGGCCTTGAGTTTGACAGCCTCGAGGATAATCTCTTTGATCTCGGCAGCATGTGTGCCGAACTTACCCGCTAGCGGCCAATCACTGCCAATGTTGGGGGTATCGATACGCACGTACATCTTTGCGTCTGGTTTGACGCTGACAATTTTACGCAGCTCTTCAACGCTGTCCAGCACATACCATTCGACACCTTTGGAAGCGGCATACTCCAGATAAGCCCGCGATTTCATCGGATTGCTATAAAATATTTCTGCAGCTGGCACACCCAAGCTGAGCAGGAGGTCAAGCTCGGCAATAGAGGCAATTTCAAAACCCGTACCTTCCTCAATCAGCGCTTTCAGCACGCGTGGATCGGGATTGGCCTTGACTGCATAATGGGGATGCACGCGCGGCATGACAGCTTTGAAACGACAGGCTTTGTTGCGAACAATATTGCTGTCAACCAGCAGGAATGGCTTGCTGTAACCCTTTTGCAGGGCTGCCCGAACATGTTCAAAATCCAGGCTAACTTCGGGATGGGTGTCGAATATAACTTCGGCTTCTACGTTTTTACGTAGAGCGGTGATACCTGTTTGCATGAAAGTCTTCCTCCGGAGGCGCTACGTTTCGGGAATATGAATATTGACCAGATCAACCGGGCCGAAGTAGTTTGCTTTGCTTTTCATGATGACCTCCTGTGTCCTAGGATTAATTGATAGCTGTAAAATTATGCGAATTATAGACCGCATTTCAGCAGAATCAAGTGTTTTTTTAGGATAAAAAATAAATGTTGCAACCCGTTGACAGCACAGATAAATAAATCATTTTATATCAGATAATTGCGGTCAACTGGAGGGGGTATTGGGGTTCGGGCGCAGCGTAAGCACAAAAGCATGCCGCACTCGTCAGATTTTAGGCAGGGTCACACCGTGCTGACCCTGATATTTTCCACCGCGATCCTTATATGAAGTCTCACATACTTCATCAGATTCAAAAAAGATCACTTGGGCCACGCCCTCATTCGCATAAATCTTGGCGGGCATAGGTGAATTTACCAAGGCAACTGGTCAGCACAACTGCGTGGAATACGGAAATATTCGACGGTGCACGCCAGCGCAAAGGAGTTGGGCAGGATGATGCAGACATCATTTTTCACATCGACGAAGGAGTTGGAATCAAGTATCCTGGATCACAATCTTGGCGAATAACTCGGAATAATCCTGTGACAATTCATCAACCTTCACCGCGATGCGCCGGGCAATACTGCGGTAAATTTCTGCCACATCCCCGCCGGGGTCCGCTACCACGGTAGGCTTGCCGGAGTCAGTCTGCTCGCGGATTCTGATATCGAGCGGCAATGCTCCCAGAAACTCGGTGTCATAGTCACTGCACATTTTTTCGCCACCGCCCGCACCAAAAATATGCTCGGCATGGCCGCAATTGGAGCAGATGTGAATGCTCATGTTCTCAACGATGCCAATAATGGGAATACCCACTTTCTGGAACATCTTGAGTCCCTTGCGTGCATCCAGCAACGCAATATCCTGCGGAGTAGTGACAATGACTGCACCCGTAACGGGTACTTTCTGCGCCAGTGTTAACTGAATGTCGCCGGTGCCGGGTGGCATATCGACGATAAGATAATCCACATCGTTCCAGCGGGTTTCAGTCAGTAATTGTTGCAATGCCTGGGTCACCATCGGCCCGCGCCACACCATGGGCGTCTCCGCGTCGATCAGCAGGCCGATGGACATGGCTTGGATGCCGTGCGCTTTCATCGGCTCCAGAATCTTGCCATCGAGAGACTCGGGGCGACCAGTAATACCCAGCATCTGCGGTTGTGAGGGGCCATAGATGTCGGCATCCAGAATGCCGACGGAAGCACCTTCTGCAGCCAGTGCCAGCGCCAGGTTCACCGCAGTTGCAGACTTTCCCACGCCACCCTTGCCGGAAGCCACGGCGATGATATTCTTTACTCCCGGAATAAGCTTCACTCCGCGTTGCACACTATGCGAAACAATCTTGCTGGTGACATTGATATCCACAGACCCAATGCCGGGAATGACTGCAAGCTTGTCAGCCACCTGTTTGCGGATACTCTCAATCACACTCTTTGCCGGATAACCCAGCACGATGTCCAACGACACATTGCTGCCATCTATTTTGATATTACGCGCCTCCTTGCCGGTCACATAATCTTTGCCGGTGCTGAGATCGGTAATCTCCTTGAGAACGGACTGCACCTGCTGCTCTGAAATAGCCATTCTGCAACCCCCTTATCCTGAGACGCAAACAAACGTTGAATGCCCCGAATATTAACAAATATCGGATTGGGTTATACAGTTTGTTACAATCCGCGTTTAACGGATTTCTACAGGCAGTTGATGAGCAAGCGAAAAATTCTGGTCACTTCCGCCCTACCCTACGCCAACGGCAGCATTCATCTCGGACATTTGGTGGAATACATCCAAACCGACATCTGGGTGCGTTTCCAGAAAATGCAGGGGCATGAGGTGCACTATGTATGTGCCGATGATACGCACGGCACGCCTATTATGCTGCGTGCCGAAAAAGAAGGCATTACGCCGGAAGCGCTAATCGCGCGGGTGCAGAAGGAACACGAACGTGACTTCACCGGTTTCCACGTCGAGTTCGACCACTATTACACCACGCATTCACCGGAAACCCGCCAGTATGCTGAGGGTATATACACCAAGCTGAAAACTGCCGGGCTGATTACATCCCGTGCCATCGAACAATTCTATGACCCGGTCAAGCAAATGTTCCTGCCAGACCGCTTCATCAAAGGCGAGTGTCCAAAATGTGATGCAAAAGATCAATACGGCGATAACTGCGAAGCCTGTGGCGCGGCCTATGCTCCCACTGATCTGAAGAATCCGTATTCCGCAGTATCCGGTGCAGTTCCGGTGAAGAAGGCCTCAGAGCATTTCTTTTTCAAGCTCTCGGACAGCCATTGCGTAGATTTTCTGCGCAAATGGACAACATCAGGCACGCTCCAACCGGAAGCTGCCAACAAAATGCGCGAGTGGTTGGGGGAAGCTGGCGAAAACAAACTCTCCGACTGGGACATTTCACGCGATGCGCCGTATTTCGGGTTTGAAATCCCGGATGCGCCGGGGAAATATTTCTACGTATGGCTGGATGCACCAGTCGGCTACATGGGCAGCTTCAGGAAGCTGTGTGATGACAAAGGTATCGATTTTGACGAATTCTGGACGAAGGATTCGACTGCCGAGCTTTATCACTTCATCGGTAAGGACATCCTCTATTTTCATGCGCTGTTCTGGCCGGCGATGCTGGAAAATGCGGGTTACCGCACGCCAACAAACATCTATGCCCACGGTTTTCTCACTGTCAACGGCGAGAAGATGAGCAAATCGCGCGGCACATTCATCACTGCCGAAAGCTACCTGCAGCAGGGACTGAACCCGGAATGGCTGCGCTACTACTACGCTGCCAAGCTCAACTCAACGATGGAAGACATCGATCTGAACCTGGAAGATTTTGCTGCACGAGTAAATTCGGATTTGGTTGGGAAGTTCGTAAATATCGCGGCGCGTTGTGCGGGCTTTATCGAGAAACGATTCGATTCCAAACTCGCCGCGATAAACCTTAATGATGAGCCGATTCAGAAGGCTTTCCAATACACGTTTGAAAATGGACAGAATCAGGGCCGCAATTCCGAGTGGATCGGCGAGGAATACAACTCCCGCGAGTACGGGAAGGCCGTTCGTTGGATCATGGCAGTGACCAATATCGCCAACCAGTACGTGGACCAGGAGAAACCCTGGGAACTGGCCAAGGACCCAAGTCAGTCGGAGCGGCTACACTACGTATGCAGTGTCGGGATCAATCTCTTCCGATATCTCGCGATACTGCTCACGCCGATTCTTCCAGCAACCACTGATCGTGCTCGACATTTCCTGGGAGAGATGAAGCCGTATTCGTGGGAGGATGCGGAAACTCTGCTGCCCGAAGGGCACAAGATTAACTCGTATGATCACCTCATGACCCGTATCGACCCCAAGCAGATCATCGCGCTGGTCGAAGTCAGCACGGAAAGCCTCAAGCCCGTTGTGCCGCAGCCACATTCACAGCAGCGTCATGCCCAACATCAGGAGAACATCGTGGAGACCACCACCCAGCCCGCCACTATCAGCATCGATGATTTTAGTAAAATAGATTTGCGTGTCGCCCGCAT
>CAMDAX010000045.1 GCA_945888885.1 Nitrosovibrio sp. Nv4
TAGAGGCGTCCTTCCGATTTTCCGGTCAGCCGTTGGCAATGCTATCACCGGCAGAGTGTTTGTGTGCGGTATTCAGCACTCGGGTTCAGACACCCAAATCGCGGTGCCGCACCAACACCTGGTTCTGTAATATGAAATACTGCGCCAAACGTTCGGCGAAATATACCGAGCGGTGTCGTCCACCGGTGCAGCCGATGGCCACGGTCAGATAGTTACGGTTATCGCCGATGAAACATGGCAACCAGTCGTCGACAAACCGCTTAATATCACTGAACATGCGGTTGACATTACCGTCCCTGGAAAGAAATTCGATTACTGCCTCATCCTTGCCCGTAAGCAATCGCAGTTGTGCCTCGTAATACGGATTGGGTAGGCAGCGCACATCGAACACCATGTCGGCATCCAGTGGAACGCCATGCTTGAAACCGAAGGATTGAAACAACAGCGTCAGACGCGAACGGTCGAGGCCGATGAAATCCTTGATCCAGCCATGTAATTTGCTGGCACTCAAGTCACTGGTGTCGATTCGGTGTGCCAGATCATGTATTTCTTCCAGCATTTCCCGCTCCGACTGGATGCATTCAGGCAGAGTCAGGCATCCATCACTCAGGGGATGGCGGCGGCGAGTCTCGGAAAAACGCTTTACCAGCACATCGTTCCTGGTTTCCAGAAACAATAGGCGCACGTCCATCTGTTGCTCCCGCAAATCAGCCAACTGTTGCGGCAGCAGGTGCAGAGTCTCACGGCTACGGGCATCGATGCTGACCGCTACGCGTGGATGACCGGATTGCTTCAGATAGAGTGTCACCTGTTGCAGTAAATTGGCTGGGAGATTGTCCACACAATAATAGCCGCTGTCCTCCAGCACGGTGAGCGCGATGCTCTTGCCTGAACCAGCGAGACCGCTGATGACGATTAGTTGCATTTCTCTGGAAGCATGGAGTAAGTAAGCGGGCACTTACTCCCTGCAGCTTGATGCCACAGGGAGAGCGAATACTGAGTCGCCGAGAAACTGGAGCCCTTTGTTCAGAGGCTCCCGCTCCTTAATGCTTGATAACAGCGTCTACCACCTTGCCATCCGCCGCCGGCAGCGGTGTAGGAGAGTTGATGGCCGGAAGCGCTTCCGGCTTACGCTCCAGCGCCAGATCGAGCACCTGGTCTATCCATTTCACGGGCTGGATGTCCAGCCGGTTCTTGATGTTTTCTGGTATCTCAGCCAGATCCTTGACGTTTTCCTCCGGGATCAGCACCATCTTGATCCCACCGCGATGCGCCGCCAGCAACTTCTCCTTGAGACCGCCGATTGCCAGTACCTCACCACGCAAGGTGATTTCTCCGGTCATCGCCACGTCGGCACGTACCGGGATTCCAGTCAACGCGGAGACCAGTGCCGTAGTCATGGCAACGCCAGCAGAAGGTCCATCCTTTGGGGTTGCTCCCTCCGGTACGTGCACATGAATATCGGTTTTCTCAAAGGTATCATCTCTGATCCCGAGCCGACTGGCGCGTGCACGTACTACCGAGCGGGCAGCTTCCACGGACTCCTTCATGACATCTCCCAGAGAACCGGTACGCAGGATGTTGCCTTTACCCGGCAGCGCTACCGCCTCGATGGTTAGCAATTCTCCACCCACCTCAGTCCATGCCAGGCCAGTAACCTGCCCTACCTGATTTTTTTCCTCGGCAATGCCATAGGTGTAACGCTGCACCCCAAGATATTTTTCCAGGTTACGCGCAGTGACCACAACCTTTTTCTGACCGTCCTTGAACAACAGGGATTTCACCACTTTACGGCAAATTTTTGAGATTTCCCGCTCCATCGCACGCACCCCGGCCTCACGCGTGTAATAACGGGTGATATCACGTAGTGCAGAGCTGGATACTGCCAATTCATTCTCTTTCAGACCGTTATTTTTCATCTGCTTGGGCAGCAGGTAACGGGTTGCAATATTGAGTTTCTCATCCTCGGTATAGCCAGACAACCTGATTACTTCCATTCGGTCCAGCAGTGCAGCGGGTATGTTCAGGGTGTTGGCAGTGGCGACAAACATGACATCGGATAAGTCATATTCGACCTCGATGTAATGATCCACAAATGAATTATTCTGCTCAGGATCGAGCACTTCCAGCAATGCAGACGATGGGTCGCCCCGGAAGTCCATACCCATTTTGTCCACTTCGTCCAGTAGAAAGAGTGGGTTCTTGACACCGACCTTAGTCATATTCTGCAAAATTTTGCCAGGCATGGAGCCGATATAGGTACGCCTGTGACCACGTATCTCAGCTTCGTCGCGCACGCCGCCCAGAGACATACGCACAAACTTGCGGTTGGTGGCACGAGCAATGGATTGTCCCAGTGAAGTCTTGCCCACGCCGGGCGGACCTACCAGGCAGAGAATCGGCGCCTTCAGTTTATCCACGCGCTGTTGCACCGCTAAATATTCAACGATACGTTCCTTGACCTTGTTCAGACCGTAATGATCCTGTTCCAGCACAGCTTCGGCAGCATGCAGATCCTTGCCGATTTTACTTTTTTTCTTCCACGGTAACGCTACCAGCGCATCGATGTAGTTGCGTACCACAGTGGCTTCAGCTGACATGGGCGACATCAGGCGCAATTTTTTTAACTCCGCTTCGGCCTTGCTGAGACCCTCTTTGGACATTTGCGCAGCTTTGATCTTCTTGTCGATTTCTTCCAGATCAGCCCCATCCTCGCCCTCACCCAATTCCTTCTGGATGGCTTTCACCTGCTCGTTGAGATAGTAGTCTCGCTGGCTTTTCTCCATCTGGCGCTTGACCCGGCCACGGATGCGTTTTTCCACCTGAAGTATATCCAATTCAGTTTCAAGTAATCCCAGCAGATGTTCCAAGCGCTTCGGTACATCGAAGATTTCCAGCACTTCCTGCTTCTGCTCAAGCTTCAATGGCAAGTGCGCGGCAATGGTGTCAGCCAGACGCCCTGCTTCGTCGATGCCGCCAAGCGAAGTCAGGATTTCAGGTGGGATTTTCTTGTTGAGTTTCACATACTGGTCAAACTGCGCCAGCATCGCGCGGCGCATCCCTTCGACTTCGTGACCATCAACTGCATCGGGCGGGAGCAACACAGCCTGACCGGAGAAATGTGTGTTGACGTCAGTCACCTCCAGAATGCGGGCACGGCGACTGCCCTCCACCAGCACTTTGACGGTACCATCTGGTAACTTGAGCATTTGCAGCAGATTGGCGACACTGCAGACGCTGTAAAGATCTTCGGGGGCGGGATCATCTTTGGCAGCAGATCTTTGCGCAACTAGCAGGATGCTCTTGCTGGATTCCATGGCAGCTTCCAGCGCCTTGATCGACTTTGGCCGTCCGACAAATAGTGGCATCACCATATGTGGAAACACCACCACGTCGCGTAGCGGTAGTAGCGGTAGTGACACCTGATTGAGATCGTTAACTGGGGAAGACATATCGGCTCACCTATAAAAGACTAATAAAAACGTTATGGGGATGCCGTGAAGAAATTCAAGCTGGTAAACGGCAGCTAAAAGCCCTTGGCTACCTTGGGTTGATCCGCGTAAATCAGAATTGGTTTGATATCACCACCAACCGCGCCGTGATCAATCACTACCTTGACGACATTTTTCAGCGAGGGTAAGTCGAACATGGTATCCAGCAGGGTGTTTTCCAGAATCGAGCGCAAGCCACGCGCACCAGTTTTACGTGCGAGTGCCTTTTTCGCAATAGCCTTAAGCGCCTGCTCACGAAATTCCAGATCGACACCGCCTTCCATGCTGAACATTTTCTGATACTGCTTGGTAAGTGCATTCTTGGGCTCAGTCAGAATCTGAATCAGGGCTGGTTCATCCAGTTCATTCAGTGTCGCAACCACAGGCAAGCGCCCGACGAATTCCGGAATCAGGCCATACTTGATGAGATCTTCCGGTTCCACTCCCCGTAGTACTGCACCAATGTCCTTGCGATTGTCACGACTTTTCACATCGGCACCAAAACCTATACCACCCTTCTCAGTGCGTGCGCGTATCACCTTATCAAGTCCGTCGAATGCACCGCCACAAATGAACAGAATATTTGTGGTATCCACCTGAACAAATTCCTGATTGGGATGTTTGCGCCCCCCTTGAGGCGGCACCGATGCGACCGTACCCTCAATCAGCTTCAGCAGCGCTTGCTGCACTCCCTCACCCGAAACATCTCGCGTGATTGACGGATTATCCGATTTGCGTGAAATTTTGTCGATCTCGTCGATATAGACGATCCCCTGCTGGGCCTTCTCTGCATCATAATCACATTTCTGCAGCAATTTCTGGATAATGTTTTCCACATCCTCACCGACATAACCCGCTTCGGTCAGGGTGGTAGCATCGGCCATCACAAATGGCACATTCAGCAAACGTGCCAACGTCTGTGCCAGCAGTGTCTTGCCGGAACCGGTGGGGCCGATCAACAGGATGTTGCTTTTCGCCAACTCGATGTCATCAGCTTCGCCAGACTTGGCCAAGTTGCGCAGGCGCTTGTAGTGGTTGTACACCGCTACTGATAGAATTTTTTTTGCTGGTTCCTGGCCAATTACATATTGATCGAGAATCTGGCAGATTTCGCGCGGCACTGGTAAGTCTGATTTGGTCAGCTTGGTGGCTTCGACTCCCTGTATTTCCTCACGAATGATATCGTTGCAAAGCTCGATACATTCATCGCAAATAAATACTGACGGACCGGCAATAAGCTTCTTTACTTCATGCTGACTCTTGCCACAGAAGGAACAATACAGAAGTTTTTCGCCGCCAATTTTGTCTGACATAATTTTATTCCGCCTCATCCGGGCCAGAGTGCCCGTAACTAAATATTGAACCCCCTAATCCCAGCTCTGGCAGACTTCAACCAGGATTCACATCTCTATTGGCCAACACTGAATCGATCAGACCATATTTTACCGACTCTTCCGCACTGAGAAAATTATCACGATCTGTATCTTTCTCGATCGACTGTATGCTTTGACCAGTATGCTTCGCCAGAATTTCGTTCAGCCGACCTTTGAGAAATAGAATTTCCCTGGCGTGGATCTCAATATCAGAGGCTTGCCCCTGGAAACCCCCCATCGGCTGATGAATCATGACACGGGAATTAGGCAGGCAAAACCGCTTGCCATTTGTTCCGGCTGCCAGTAACAGGGAGCCCATGCTCGCCGCTTGACCTATGCATAACGTACTGACATCAGGTTTAATATATTGCATAGTATCGTAAATTGCCATCCCGGCTGACACCACCCCGCCGGGGGAGTTGATATAAAAATGAATATCCTTATCAGAGTTTTCTGATTCCAGAAACAGCAGTTGCGCCACAATCAGATTGGCAGAAACCTCGGTAACTGGCCCGACTAGAAATATCACTCTCTCTTTCAGCAGGCGGGAGTAGATATCATAAGCACGCTCACCACGCCCGCTGGTTTCAACCACCATTGGGATCAGACCCAGATTCTTCAGGTCGTAGTTACGCTGTTCCCAGTTAAGCTGTTGCATCATATGTCCACCTCTAGAAATCCGGATTTCGTTACGATACTTTGTTGCTCACAAAAATATAGGTACTGTCTGCGGCGTTCGTTTATCATCGTCCCGTTTCACTTTCGAACTGAAATTGGAATCGCATATCAGCCATATGCTGCAGCTACATTTTTTGTTTCCGCTTCGTCTTATTTAGAACCTTAAATTTTTAGAGATGCCATGGAAGCACCCATATCAGGGCTTCCCCATCAATTCGTCGAAAGTCATTGCCTTATCCACTACTGTGACTCTTTCCAAGACCCATGCCACCACGTTATCTTCCAATACCGCCGACTCAATCTCGGTAAGGCGATCCGGTGACGAGTAATGCCATTTGACTACCTCACCCGGATTCTCGTAACTCTGCGCCAAATCCTCGACTACCCCACGCACCTGCTCAGGTTTGGTATGCAGATTATGCATCTTTATCAGTTCAGCCAGAATTAGCCCCAGACACACACGACGACGTGCCTGCTCCCGAAACATATCCTGCGGCAACGCAATATCCGCAGCCTTCACACCGCGCGCCTCAAGGTCGCTACGCGCATCCCGCATTAACCGCTCCAACTCCTGCCCGACCAAGACCTTGGGCGCTTCGATTTTAGTGGCATCAAGCAACGCCTCCATCACCTGTGCCTTGATTTTCGCCTTTGTACGTTTGAATATTTCCCGCTCAAGATTGGCTTTGATTTCGCCACGCATTCTTTCGGTATCGCCATCGGCAACACCCAGTGATCTGGCAAATTCGGCATCTATTTCCGGCAATTCCGGTGCTTTCACTCCGTTAAGCTTCACCTCGAATGTTGCGGTTTTCCCGGCGACGTCTTTTCCATGATAGTCCGCCGGAAAGGTTACTTCAAAGGATTTACTCTGCCCCGCGCTCATGCCGATGAGCGGCTCCTCAAAATCCTTTAGGAACCGGCCTTCGCCCAGTACTAGAGTAAAACCCTCGGCTTTGCCACCGGTAAATTCCATTCCATCAATGATACCGCGATAGTCGATGTCAGCTTGATCGTCCACAGCAGCTGGCCGTTCTACCGAATGGTACCGAACCTGCTGTTTACGCACCACTTCCAGAGTTTTATCGATATCGGCGGGAACAACCTCAACCACGGGCTGTTCAATGCCAACCGCACTCAAGTCACCCAGCACTACATCGGGATAGACTTCAAAGATTGCGTTGAACTCAAACTCGGAAGTGCTCTCTGCTGCCACTTTTGGTTCGAAGCGCGGGGAACCTGCGATCCGCAGGTTCTGCTCGCTCAAAGCCTGATTAAAACTTTTCTGCAGCACATCGCCCAGCACCTCATGGCGCACTTGTGGGCCATATTGTTGCAGGAGGATTTTCATCGGTATTTTACCGGGACGAAAACCAGGTATTTTTGCCGTACGCGCAATGCGCTTCAGGCGACTTTCCATTTCCGTCTCAATTGTTTCAAGAGGAACCGAAACACTCAGACGGCGCTCCAGCGCACCAAGATTTTCTATATTCGATTGCATCATATTTCCTGACTGATGGATAACATTCGAGCTTCCTGCCAAACTATTTTTGAAATAAAATGCGCAAACACCTGATGCAAAAACTTCGACATCAAAATGGCTGCAGCATGGGCTTAATCGTTTACTGCCTCAGCTTTCCCGGCTGCACCTCACGAGTGCGCCAGCAATGGCCTCCTGCCTCCATCTATCCGATACGGCAGTTAATTCCACTTAGATGGAGAGCCTTGCAAGATGCTCATTCACGCAACGTCACAACGACCAGAGAAAAGCGCGGCAGATAGCATCGCACGCAACACCGCTTTACAACCTGCAGTTCTCTGGTGCGAAAGGGGGGACTCGAACCCCCACACCTTTCGGCGCCAGAACCTAAATCTGGTGCGTCTACCAATTCCGCCACTTTCGCGCGCCGTTTTTTCTACGTTTTCAATTATACCTTTTTCTTCCCACTATCGCAGCCATACTGTTGACAGCATCCTATCTGCCACATATGCCACGTCACTGGCGCCTGGCAGGAAGATCCAAACGGGTATCCCATCAACTACCAGCGAAGCTCACTACGACGTTCCTGATAACGCAACAAAGTACCGGAAGGGCAGAGTTATCCAGTAATATTGACCCCGCAGAACTTACCCGACTAGCGTACTACCGTATTTTCTTCCTTTCCTGTTTTGTGTGTGGAGTCAAATCATGACCGAAATTGAATTCAACTACCTTGCGGCGCAGGGCTATAACCGTATTCCAGTAGTATTGGAAACCCTCTCCGATCTCGACACTCCGTTGTCGGTTTATCTCAAGTTGGCCAACCAGCCTTATTCGTACCTACTGGAGTCGGTACAAGGTGGTGAGCGCTTTGGACGCTACTCTTTCATCGGCCTGCCCGCCGCCACCCGTATCGAAGCACGCGGTAACTACATCAGCCTCATTGACGGCACAGAGTCGCAGCCAGCCGAAGTGGATGACCCACTGGCTTTCGTTGAGTCCTATCTGTCGCACTTCAAAGCAGCGCCATACCCCGGCTTGCCGCGTTTCTGCGGTGGTCTGGCAGGTTATTTCGCTTATGACACAGTACGTTATATCGAACGCAAACTTGCCGGTCATGCCCGGCCCGATACGCTCAATACTCCTGATATATTGTTGCTGCTATCCGAAGAGTTGGCGGTGATGGATAATCTTTCCGGCAAACTTTATCTCATTGCTTATGCTGATCCGGACAAGGCAGATGCATACCGGGCCGCGCAAACACGCCTGAAGGAACTGCTCTCTCTGCTGCGCCAACCGCTGGAAATTCCGCTGGCAACACCAGTCAGACCGGGCGTGGCCGTATCCGAATTCAGTGAAACTGATTTCATCGCTGCGGTGGAGTGCGCCAAACGTTATATTTTCGACGGCGACGTCATGCAGGTGGTGCTGTCGCAACGTACCAGCAAGCCTTACGCTGCGACACCACTGGCGTTATATCGCGCGCTGCGCAGCCTTAACCCTTCGCCATACATGTTTTATTACCACTTCAGCGAGTTTTATGTGGTCGGCGCATCGCCAGAAATTCTGGTGCGCCTGGAAGGTGATACCGTCTCGGTACGCCCCATCGCCGGCACTCGTCCACGCGGCAAAACCGCACAGGAAGACGCGGCGCTCGCTGCCGATCTGCTGGCTGACCCAAAGGAACGCGCGGAACACGTGATGCTGATGGATCTGGGTCGCAACGACGTCGGACGCGTTGCCCAAACCGGCACGGTGAAAGTCACCGAGAACATGCAGATCGAGAATTATTCACACGTCATGCACATTGTTTCCAACGTGGATGGAAAACTTAAACCCGGTCTGAATGCAATGGATGTACTGCGCGCTACTTTCCCGGCGGGCACGGTGAGTGGCGCACCCAAGGTGCGGGCGATGCAGATCATTGATGAACTGGAAATCTCCAAACGCGGCATCTACGCCGGCGCGGTAGGCTATCTGGGATTCAACGGCGATATGGATCTGGCCATCGCCATCCGCACTGGCGTAATCAAGGACGGCATGCTGCACGTGCAGGCAGGTGCTGGCATTGTTGCCGATTCTGTGCCGCAAAGCGAATGGATCGAGACTCAAAACAAAGCCAAAGCGCTGCTGCGGGCGGCGGAAATCGCCGAGGGTGGACTGGACAGCAAAGTTGGGTAAGCAAGGTCTTGTGACCCCCTTGAACAAATCCTTCGCAGGCACGTTCCACCGAGCATCTACCCGGGGATTCTCTTCCAATTCATCTGAGATTTGTCACGGTCTTGCATAAACCCAATGCAGCAGCATGTCCATCGCGGGCTGTGTGCTTACAGACCGGGGATGATTGACGAAAAAAACCACGACTACGCGCCGACCTGATTTATCGAGCACGTAACCCGCCATTGACCTGACATTATCCAGTAAACCAGTTTTAATATGCGCCTGTCCGGCAACCGCAGTACCGTTAGAGCGCTTTTTCATTGTGCCGTCCACTGCTGAAATCGGCAGGGATGAAATGAATTCCGGCATGACCGGACTCTGAAACGCGGCAAGTAGAAGCTCACCCAGGTGACCTGCGCTGATACGTTCATTGCGTGATAGTCCCGAGCCGTTTTCCATGATTAGCTCTGGAAAATCCAGCCGCTTGGAAGTGAGCCATTGCCTGATGGCCCCATTTGATTTGGTGAGCATAGCGGGTGCCTCGCCACCGCTGCTAGCCACTCCCAAGGCGAGATACAGCTGCCGCGCGGTGACGTTGTTGCTGGACTTGTTGATGTCACGAATGATTTCGGCAAGCGGGGGAGATTGATGGATTTCCAGTGGCGCCGCTCCTTCCGGCACGGTACCGGTGCGAACTTTGCCGCGCAATATCCCACCTTGTTCCGTCCATAATTGGCGGAACAGATTGAAAGTATAAGTGGGACTGTCATGCAGACTAAGAAACAGATTTTTTTCGCCGCAGTCGATAGCATAGCTGCCATTAAGCGCGACCGAAGTGCGCGCGTTACCGCTGACGTCAACACGAATATCAGCACCAAGCGCATCGCGCCACTCATTACATTTAGCGTTGGTGAGTTTCAGGTTATTGCTGAGATCCAGCGATTCCGGTAAAGGGTCGATGACCACTCGAACAGTTTTGCTTTGGGGTTGCGGGATTAAGCGTAGCATCAGCATCCGATAATTCACCAGCAATGCTTCGGGAGCCGTGTTGTAAGTACGATAAGGTTTGCCGTCAAAAGCCGCCGGGTCACCGTTAATCACATCGAAATAGCTGCTGTCCAGTATCAGGTCTCCGGTGATTTCACGCACTCCAGCCTGACGCAGTCGGCGAGTAAGCAACCAGAAATTCTCCAGATTGAGTCTGGGGTCGCCGTAGCCTTTGATCACCAGATCGCCGCGCAACGTGTCGCCTTCCATAATGCCATTGGCGTATAACTCGGTCTTCCAGGTATAAGCCGGACCCAGCAACTCCAGTCCGGCGAAAGTGGTAACAAGTTTCATTGCCGATGCCGGATTCATCGCCGTATCAACGTTGACGGCAATAAGCGGTCGCGCTGCACCGATCTCGTGAACATAAATAGCGGCGGCAGATTCGGGAATACCTGCCTGCTTAAGCATCTGGCTGACAAGGCTTGGCAAGTCTTGTGAGACTGCTGGCAGCGGCGCGGCGGTGACAAGCACAAAACACAAGACAGCGGCAAGTTTGAATCTGGTCATATTCAAGGCCACCTCTAATACCAGTTCCATTTCATTAGTGACACTTCGTCGCTCGTAAAAAATGTTCCCTTAAATATCCATCAATATGCTGCGTCTATATTTTTTGTTCCCACCTTATCTTGTTTAGAGTTCAAAAATATTAGAGGCACCCTTAAAGCGTAACCGATGCAAGCTGTGCCGGAACGCTGACATTCCATTGCAATTGCTGCTGAATCGCCTCAGTCAAAGTTGCGGCGCTGATCGGCTCGCCATGCACTACAAAGGTTTTCTCAGGGGCGGCGTGGAAATGCCTTAGCCAGCCCATCAAGCCCGCCTGATCGGCATGGGCCGAGAGGCCGCCAATGGTATAAATATCTGCCAGCACCAGTATCTCCTGACCGAAAATTTTCACGTATTTGGCTCTGTCTACCATTCGTCTTCCCAATGTCCCCGCAGCTTGGAAACCTGTGATGAGGATGCTGCATTCCGGTCTGCCTAAATTGTATTTGAGATGATGCTTGATGCGTCCGGCATCGCACATACCGCTGGCTGAAATAATAATTGCACCGTGCTTCACGTTATTGAGCTGTATCGATTCTTCGACATCCTGCACAAAGCGGATGCGTGGCTTTCCGCCATTCTGGATTAGCCACTGCATTGTGCTGACGGTCTCCTTGTCGAGCAGTTCCACATGCTTCAGGGTGATGTCTGTTGCGGCCAGAGCCATGGGTGAATCCACATAAATATCCATCTCCCCGAGTCTGCCCTGGCGATAGAGGTCAACCAGCAGAAACAGTAGATCCTGGGTGCGGCCTACGGTGAAAGCGGGCACGATCACATTACCGCCTTTGCGCTCCAGTGTATCGTTAACAGCGTGAACCAGTTCGTCCAGCGTATCCGCCATACTTCGGTGCAGACGGTTACCATAGGTTGACTCTATCACCAGCACATCGGCCTGTTGAATGGGTGTGGGGTCGCGCACGATGGGATGACCTGGCTGCCCCAGATCGCCGGAGAACACTATTTTTTTCTGATCCTTACCGGAATTTACCCATACTTCGATGATGGCGGAACCCAGAATGTGTCCGGCATCACGGAACATGCAACGCACTGATGGATGGGGGGTGATCTCCGCGTTGTAATCGATGCCTTTCACTTGTTTAAGAAGTGTTTCAGCTTGAGTAACGGTATAAAGTGGCACAGCTTCATGGTCCAGCTTGCGGCGATCGCGGTAATCCATTTTGTTTTGCCACTCAGCTTCTTTCTCCTGAATATGCGCACTATCCTTGAGCATCACCTTGAGCAGATCGTTGGTCACGATGGTCGTGTAGACCGGACCTCTAAAACCCAGCGCTCCTAGTCGCGGCAGTAACCCGGAATGGTCAATATGTGCGTGAGTGAGCAGAACAAAGTCGAGCGTCTCGGGGTTGAAACCAAAAGCTGCACGGTTCTTATGCTCCGCTTCGCGCCCACCCTGAAACATACCGCAATCCACCAGGAAGTGCACATCGCCGGTCTCGACCAGATAGCTTGAGCCGGTGACTTCGCCGGCCGCACCTAGAAAGGTCAGTTGCATGGCTTTCTACAATCGTAATTTGTCAGCATGAAATGCCCATAAATCTAACGCCCGCAAAGTTCCTGCCACCAACAAGTCCATCTCCTGCTCATTGATCACATATGGCGGCATGAAATAGACGGTATTTCCCAGTGGGCGCAACAACAATTCCTGCTTGCTTGCTGCCCGGAAGAATTCTCCGGCAAATGCAGGATCGCTGGTTTCCACTTCAAATGCCCAGATCATGCCGCAGTTTCGGAAGTTCTTTACCTTGGGGTGAGATCCAAGCGGTTGCGCTACCCGGTTGAGATAGTCCGCTTTAACACGGTTCGCGGCAATGATTTCATCATGCTCGAAAATATCCAAGGTGGCAAGTGCCGCACGGCAGGCAAGCGCATTACCGGAGTGAGTATGCGAATGCAAAAAGCCGCGCGCGGTGTCGTCATGATAAAACGCCCGGTAAACCTCATCGGTGGTCATCACCACGGACAGCGGCAGATAGCCACCACTCAGGCCTTTTGCCAGGCACAAAAAGTCCGGTGCGATATTCGCTTGTTCACAGGCAAACAGGGTTCCGGTTCTACCGAAGCCTACCGCGATTTCATCGGCGATCAGATGTACCTGGTATTTGTCGCATATCTCACGCGCAAGCTTGAGATATACGGGATGATACATGCCCATGCCCGCTGCACCCTGCACCAGTGGTTCGACAATCAACGCAGCAATCCCGGCATGGTGCTTGGCAAGATAATTTTCCAATTCAGCAGCAGCGCGTAGCGCATAGTCTCTGGGAGACTCTCCCACTGCCGCATACCGCCAGTCGGGGGTGAGGACATGTGCGCTGTGGCGCAGTAGTGGCGCGTAGGTTTCTCGGAACAGCGCCACATCAGTGACTGCTAATGCGCCCAGGGTTTCGCCATGATAGCCATTTTGCAAACTGACAAAGCCGATTTTGCCAGGATGACCGCTGTTGTGCCAGTAATGAAAACTCATTTTTAGTGCGATTTCGGTAGCCGATGCGCCATCACTGCCATAGAAACAATGGCCAAGTTTGCCCGGTGCAAGTTTGTTCAGGCGCTCTGACAATTGCACCACCGGTTCGTGCGTGAAACCCGCAAGCATGACATGCTCCAGCCTGTCCAGTTGATCGCAAATGGCCGCATTGATACGCGGATTGGCGTGACCAAACAGATTGACCCACCAGGAGCTGATAGCATCAAGGTAGCGTCCGCCATCAAAATCATGCAGCCATACCCCTTTGCCCCGGGCAATAGGAACGAGCGGCAGCATTTCATGCTGTTTCATCTGGGTACAGGGGTGCCAGACTGCCTTCAAGCTGCGTTCCAGCAAGTTTTTATTACTCATCTACTGTCAACGCTAAATAGAAATGTCCGCTTTTCTGCAAAATAGAAATGTCCGCTTTTCCTGATTTTCTTTGCTACGGTGCTGCTCGCTGCCCGTCGTTGGCGGACTTGCCGACAGGCATGTTTCTCCAGGGATGATTGGCTGCAG
>CAMDAX010000046.1 GCA_945888885.1 Nitrosovibrio sp. Nv4
GCCGCGCAATCAAAACTGGCGCAAACCATCGGCAGCATACCCGGCTTCGGAAAAACCTCGATGGCGGAAATCGCGGGGGAAGTTGGCACACTGGAGCGTTTCAAATCGGAAACCGGGCTGGCGATGTACATGGGCATGTCGGCGCTGGATAACAGCTCTGGTAAAAAGAACGGCGTGAAAACACCGCGCCACGTCAATACCCGCGCCAAGGCAGCCATGATGGTGGCGGTGGCACGGCATATCGCTTACGTGCCGAGGTCGCGCGCCTACTACGACAAAAAGCGTGCGGAAGGCAAACAGCACAACCAGGCGATTCGAGCCTTGGGCAGGCATCTTGTGCGAGTCATTTGGTCAATGGTTAAACAGGAGAGAAAATACGAAGTGCGATAAAACCTAACGTCACGGGGGAGGATAACCACTGTTGTCCGACAACAGTGGTTCCGGTGATATTACGTGTCGAGTTGCGTAATTTGTTTAAAAAATGGTTGCAATTTCAAGCGGGATATTCAGGTCTATATAAGATGCTATCATTTGCTGCCTCCAGGCTGCCAAAAGACGCCAGCCAAATCGTTGGTTACGTCGAAGGGTCTGATGGAACAACCACGAATGGATCAGATTGTTAGTGTTTCGAACCAGAATTGGAATAAGGGATGGACAGATTTAACCCTTTTCCGGGTGCAATGACAAGTGCGGCGCCCGTGTGCAGCTTCAAAAGATATAATGTCGCTTTATAATCAATAAAAATACGCATGGACTGGCTTTCTCTCACCAAAGCACTGATCCTCGGCATTGTCGAGGGGTTGACAGAATTTCTGCCGATTTCCTCCACTGGCCATCTTATCCTGGTGGGGGATTTGCTCGACTTCAATGACGAGAAGGGCAAGGTGTTCGCGATTGTGATTCAGTTGGGCGCGATCCTGGCGGTGTGCTGGGAATATCGCACCAAGATCAGTGAGGTCGTGGCGGGTATTGGTTCAAGCGCAGATACGAACCGCTTTGTGCTGAATCTTTTCATTGCATTTTTACCCGCCGCAATTCTGGGCCTGTTGTTTATCAAGACCATTAAGCAATATCTGTTTCATCCGGTGCCGGTGGCGCTGGCGCTTGTTGCCGGTGGCATATTAATTTTGTGGGCCGAGCGCAGAAAGCATGTGGTGGATGTTGAGCGGGTGGAAGACATGGACTGGAAGCATGCGCTGAAGGTGGGATTGGTGCAGTGTCTCGCGCTGATACCTGGCACCTCGCGTTCGGGTGCCACCATCATCGGTGGTTTATTTTTTGGCCTGTCGCGCAAGGCTGCTACCGAGTTTTCTTTTTTCCTGGCGATTCCCATTATGTTCGCCGCCACTTTCTACGATGTTTACAAGCATCACGAAATTCTGCATTTTGACGACATCGGCATGTTTTTGGTCGGATTTATTGCCTCATTCATTAGCGCGTTGCTGGCAGTACGGGGGTTGTTGCGCTTCATCAGCCACCACGATTTCACCGTATTTGCATGGTACCGCATCATATTCGGGTTAATCGTGTTGATAACGGCATACTCAGGACTAGTGCAGTGGTCAGCAGCTTAGGGGCACCCTTCCATCTGCGGTGGTCGTTATCGCTTCGTTTCACTCCCGAAACGGAACTGATTAACCCTGCACCCAAGGCAACCCAGCCACTTTCCATCCACCTTTTGCGCCACGGTGGCCGGTTGCATCTTTGTCACCTTCAAAACCCTCGAGAATATTGTAACAATCCAGGTATCCTGCCTGGGTAGCAGTCGCAGCAGCCTGGTGTGAGCGTCCACCGGTACGGCAGATGAACATCACCAATGCTTCCGTGTCTACCTGGCTTGAAAGGTAAGTGAGAAAATCCGGGTTGGCTCGCATGCCGGGGTAGGCTTGCCATTCGATTTCGACTGCGCCAGGAATTCTTCCTACCCAGTCCCATTCGGCTCTGGAGCGTACATCCACCAGTTTGGCACCGGGGGCTTTCTGCAGCAGGGTGAGCGCTTCAGCGGGAAGCAGCGCACCTTCGTATGGCAGATCCATTTCTTTAGCGCGTTGCTGCGCCCTTTCGAGTATTTCAGTGATGGTTCCCATATGTGCCTATGTTAGCGTTAGTTGAGAAATATAATGCCCATTTCCAGGGCACCTCTAAGAAGCCAGATTTCGTCACAATACTTTGTTACTCACAAAAAATGTTTCCTTACATATCACCCATATGCCGCGTCTATATTTTTCGTTCCTGCCTCGTCTTGTTTAGAACTCTGAATTTTTAGGGGTGCCCTAATAATATTCCATTTTTACAATTGGTGTTTGGTAAAACTGATTGAGGACACCTCTAAGAATCCAGGTTTGTTCCTGCCAGGTTTTGTTTGGAATTTTGAATTTTTGGAGGTGGTCATATAATGTTCCTTGACTCGTTTCAGATGGTAGCATCGTTCATGCTGATATAATCCCAGATAATCCTATAATCCTGTAATCCTGTAATCCCAGATAGTCATCTGTTTTGTAAAACCATAACTTTAGTTTGGAGAGAAAAATGGCAGTAGCCGACGTTTTGAAAATGATCGAGGACAACGAAGTCAAGTTTGTTGATCTGCGCTTTACCGATACCCGAGGCAAAGAGCAGCACGTAACGGTTCCGGCCCATGCTTTCGATGCGGACAGGTTTGAAGACGGACATGCGTTTGATGGCTCTTCTATTGCCGGATGGAAAGGGATACATGCTTCTGACATGCTGTTGATGCCAGACCCTGACACCGCCAATATGGATCCATTTATGGATGAGGCCACGCTGATTCTTACCTGTGATGTGGTAGAACCTGCCGACGGCAAGGGCTATGACCGCGATCCACGCTCGCTGGCAAAGCGTGGTGAAGCCTACCTCAAGTTCACTGGCATTGGTGATACTGCCTATTTTGGCCCCGAGCCGGAATTCTTTATTTTTGACTCTGTAACCTGGCATGCTGACATGTCCGGCTGCTCGGTGAAAATTGAATCGGAGGAAGCGGCCTGGAATTCGATGGAGAAATACGAGGGCGGAAATACCGGCCATCGCCCTGCGGTAAAAGGTGGTTATTTCCCGGTTCCTCCGGTGGATTCGTTGCACGATATCCGCTCTGCCATGTGTCTTGCACTGGAAGAAATGGGTGTAGAAGTGGAAGTGCATCACCATGAGGTTGCAACTGCTGGTCAGTGCGAAATCGGCACCAAGTACGGCAGTCTGGTACAGCGCGCTGACTGGACGCAGATACTTAAATATGTGGTGCACAATGTTGCCCACTCCTATGGCAAAACGGCAACCTTCATGCCCAAGCCGATTGTTGGCGACAATGGCTCTGGAATGCATGTCCATCAGTCGATCTGGAAGGGAGGGCAGAACCTCTTTTCCGGGAACGGCTACGCTGGATTGTCTGAAATGGCTTTGTATTACATCGGCGGGATTATCAAACATGCCAAGGCCTTGAACGCTATCACCAACCCCGGTACCAATTCCTATAAGCGCCTGGTGCCTGGTTTTGAAGCGCCGATCAATCTTGCTTATTCGGTCAGCAACCGCTCGGCTGCAGTGCGTATACCCTATGCCAACAGCCCTAAAGGAAGGCGTATTGAAGTGCGCTTCCCCGATGCCACGGCTAATCCTTATCTGGCTTTCACTGCGTTGATGATGGCGGGGTTGGATGGTATCCAGAACAGGATCCATCCGGGTGACCCGATGGACAAGAATCTTTACGATCTGCCGCCCGAAGAAGCAGCCGGGATTCCTAATCCCTGCGCCTCGCTGGATGAAGCGCTGGATAGTCTGGACAAAGATCGCGATTTTCTCATCCGTGGTGGAGTGTTTTCCAACGATATGATTGATGCCTACATTGAACTGAAGATGGAGGAGGTTACACGCTTTCGCATGACCACCCATCCGATCGAGTTTGATATGTATTACAGTCTGTAGGCTATCCCTAAGCGAAATCGGTGTTTTGTTGAACTGAACCAACAAAAGGAAATGTTAGATGAATACCCCCGCAATTCTATTTTCTGCCGTTCTGTTGTTGTCATTAGCCGGTTGTGGTGAGGAAGTTCCCGGCGATAAGTCTGAAACGGGAGCCTCATCTGCGCCGATGGGTGAGATAACGACAGAAAAGGAACTGCCTTCGGTGCTGACGGAAGGGCTAACAGCAGAAGAGAAGTCTGATCTGATGAATAAGATAATGCCATCTGCACAGGTGGAAGGGCCGACGCCAGAAGAAAAATTCTTGAAATTGAAAAAAGATGCGGAAACGGGAGATGCCAAAGCGCAGAACGGCCTCGGTGTGATGTATTACACCGGCGAGGTTGTAACCAAGGATGCTTCAGGCAAGATCATGAATAACGACCCTGCTGCCGCTGCAGGCTGGTTTTACAGATCTGCCATCCAAGGGTATGCCGACGCACAATTCAATCTTGGCTTGATGTATGCCAATGGAGAGGGCGTGGCCAAGGATGAGGCGAAAGCTGTGGAATGGTTCCGGAAAGCTGCCGAGCAGGGAAATGTCGATGCACAGAATAATCTTGGTGCGATGTATTACACCGGGGAAGGCGTCTCCAAGAATATTGCTGAAGCTAAAGTATGGTTCAAGAAAGCCGCTGCGCAAGGGAATGCCGATGCACAGGCCAATCTCGACGCGATGAAATGATAGCCACTTTTAAAAATCCAGATTTCGTCACAATACCTCGTTGCCCATAAAAAATGTTTCCTTACATATCGGGCATATGCTGCGGCTACATTTTTTGTTCCCGCCGGTTGGTGTAATCCTCGGGCATCACCGGTCTGCATGTCCGCCAGCGTGTGTGCGTTCAGCGGCAAACCTACCTGGATATTGATCCTCGTTCGATGCATATCCCCAGTTTTTTCACGCCGCGCATTATGCTGAGTTTCGCCACGCTGACTTTTACCCACGGCGCTTTGAACTCAATCAGGATAATTTGGGCGATGTGTTCGGCCAGAGCTTCCAGTAGAGAGAAATGTTTTTGTGCGAGAGTTTCATTGATACGCTCGACAATGCGCGCGTAATCCAATGCATCCTCAAAATTATCAGTCTGGCAGGCACTGCTTGACGGTAAGGCGATTTCCAGGTCGAGCTGGATAGTCTGCGCGACCTTGCGTTCCCATGGGTAAATGCCGATCAGGGTCTTGGCTTTAAGTTCGTGTAGAAAAATGATATCCATAAGGAATTGAGGTGAATTTCGGGATGCTTCGTCGACAGGTAGTTTTCACGTAAAATCAACGAGATTCTATTCCATTTATAGAGGCACTGCTAATCGCAATGACGATAATGGTTTTCATACTGCTGGCTTACTTGCTTGGATCCATTTCCTTTGCGCTGGTGGCGAGCTGGATTTTCAAGCTGCCTGATCCGCGTACTTATGGTTCGGGAAATCCCGGTGCTACCAATGTGTTGCGCAGCGGCAAGAAAGCGGCGGCGGCGTTGACACTGCTGGGTGACGCCGGCAAGGGCTGGTTGGCGGTCATGTTGGCGCAACATTTCGCACCAGTCTGGGGGTTGGGTAACGAATCGGTTGCTGCGGTGGCGCTGGCAGTTTTTCTTGGCCATGTATTCCCGGTATTTTTGCGTTTCGAGGGTGGTAAGGGTGTGGCGACGGCGGTAGGCGTGTTGCTGGGATTGAATCTGGGGATGGGGTTGCTGGCAATTGCAACCTGGATGCTGGTCGTAGCGATCTGGCGTATTTCATCGCTGTCCGCATTGGCAGCAGCGGCGCTCGCGCCAGTCTATGCGATTTTTTTTCTTGGCTTTGAGGTCAATACCCTGGCGGTTCTCATCATGTCGCTACTACTCATCTGGCGGCATAAGTCGAATATCGCCAATCTGGTTGCGGGTAAGGAAGCGCGCATTGGCAAGAGTAGCTAACTGCTGGGCGGCGCATTCAGCATCTCCAGATGCCATCGTGCTCTTACCGTAAAACTTCCTGATTGCTGGTCTCTGGCACCTGATTCCTGCAGTCGCATTGCACCCGCAAATGCAATCATGGCACCATTGTCGGTGCAAAATTCAAGTTCAGGATAGAAAACGACTGCTCCCATTTCTTCTGTGCGGCGGGAGAGGCTTTCGCGTAGTTGACGATTAGCGCCTACGCCACCTGCAACTACCAGTTGGGTTAGGCCGGTTTGTATCAGTGCCGCTAACGATTTTTCTGTCAGCACCTCCACTATCGCTTCCTGGAAGGCAAGGGCGATGCCACCCCGGGTTTGTGGCGTGATTCCATGTTTATTTGCCAGCGTTAGCACAGCAGTTTTCAGGCCGCTGAAACTGAAATTGAGATCGCCGCTATGAAGCATGGGGCGGGGGAGTTTAAACTGTCTTGGTTTGCCCGATGCGGAAAATTCTGTAGCGAGTCTTGACAGCGCCGGACCACCGGGATAACCCAGTCCCAGCAGTTTCGCGGTTTTATCGAAAGCTTCGCCCACCGCGTCATCCACGGTTTCACCCAGCAGTTTGTATTGACCGACACCACTCACTTCCATCAACTGGGTATGGCCCCCGGAAACCAACAGCGCCACAAATGGGAAAACTGGCGCAGGGGTGGATAGCAGTGGGGACAGGAGATGCCCTTCAAGATGATGAATACCCAGTACTGGAATCTTGAGCGCAAACCCCATTGCGGCGCCAACGCTGGCCCCCACCAGCAATGCCCCTGCCAGCCCCGGCCCCTGCGTATAGGCAATCGCGCCGATGTCCCGCAGTTCAAGCTTCGCTGCTGCCAAGGTTTGCCTGACGAGGGGCAATACCCGCCGGATGTGGTCGCGCGAGGCGAGTTCCGGCACCACGCCGCCGTATTCACTGTGCATTTCCGTTTGCGAATACAGTGCGTGGCCCATCAAACCGTGCTCTGTATGGTAGAGCGCGATGCCGGTTTCGTCGCAGGAAGTTTCGATGCCAAGTACAAGCAATGGAGTGATGGTGGAATTACTCTTTTACAATAAGATTCATGCTGATATATAATGCAACGCTTTCTTTACGTCACGCCCTTCATTCACCTACATCAATTTTTAAGGAAAGGATCGCATCTTCATGACCACTATTAAACTTAAGGAAAACGAGCCATTTGAAGTAGCCATGCGCCGTTTCAAGCGTACCATAGAAAAAACCGGACTGCTTACCGAGCTGCGCGCCAGAGAGTTTTACGAAAAACCTACCGCCGAACGCAAACGCAAGCTTGCTGCTGCAGTCAAACGTACTTACAAGCGCCTGCGCAGTCAATTGCTCCCGCCGAAACTTTATTAGTATCAGACGTTCTAACAAGCTTCCAGCACTTGGCGACCGGCATTCAGACTATCTCTGGAAATCTGGATTTCGTCGCAATATTTAGTCGCTCAAGAAAAACGGTTTCTTACTTATCAGTCATATGCCGCGTCTACATTTTTTGTTCTCGCCTTGTCTTGTTTAGAACTTCAAATTATTAGGGGCACCCTTGATTATGAGCCTGAAACAGCAAATCACCGAAGACATGAAAACCGCGATGCGTGCGGGTGATACCCGGCGCCGCGATGCCATCAGGTTATTGCAGGCTGCGATCAAGCAGCGTGAGGTGGACGAGCGCATTGAGTTGGACGATGCCGCCGTAGTTGCGGCGATCGAGAAAATGCTCAAACAGCGCAGAGACTCCATTAACCAGTACGAGGCTGCGCAGCGTCAGGATCTGGCTGATGCCGAAAAGTATGAAGTTGGTGTGTTGCAAGCTTATATGCCGCAGGCATTGAGTGACGCCGAAGTGGAGGGTGCATTGGCTGAAGCCATCGCTGCTACCGGAGCACAGGGACAGCAAGACATGGGTAAGGTGATGGCGCTGCTCAAGCCCAAGCTCGCCGGCCGTGCCGACATGGGTAAAGTATCGGCTATGGTCAAAGCAAAGCTCGCTACTTGAGGGGCGCCTCTAAAAGTCCAGATTCCGTCACATACTTTCCTGTCTCCGCAGTTCACAATAGTTACACCAGCAGACTCCAGCAGCAAATGTTCCCGGCGTAGAGCCCTTTTTCCCGGGTATCCAGAAATTATCCTATAATTAGACAGGTCTATTTGTAGGCAATCTTTAATAATCCGAAATTCGGCACAATACTTCGTTGCTTACAAAAATGTTTCCTCCTTATCTTGTTTGGAACTTCGAATTATTAGAGGCGACTTGTAAATGATCCCTCAGTCGTTCATTCAGGATCTGCTCAACCGCGTAGATATCGTCGATGTCATTGAGCGTCATGTGCCGCTCAAAAAAGCGGGTGCAAATTACAGCGCCTGTTGCCCATTTCACAGTGAGAAAACACCCTCGTTTACGGTGAGCGCCACCAAGCAGTTCTATCACTGTTTTGGTTGCGGCGTACACGGTAGCGCCGTCGGTTTCATGATGGAATACGGGGGTATGAATTTCATCGAGGCAGTGAATGATTTGGCAGCTCGCGTCGGGATGCAGGTTCCGGTGCAGCAGCCGGAATTTCGCTCCGGGATGGCTGAATCCGGAGGACAGAGAACAGAGAATTCTTCACAGGATCTATTTGAGGTAATGAACACCGCTACGCGGTTTTATCGGGAACAGCTCAAGCATTCTGCAAATGCCATTGCTTATCTAAAAAAGCGCGGTTTGACGGGTGAGACCTCTGCCCGTTTTGCTATCGGTTACGCGCCTGCCGGTTGGCAAAATCTGGCCGCAGTATTTCCTGCTTATCAATCAAGAGAGCCAACGGATCCGCTGGTTGAGGCAGGGTTGGTGATTCAGAGTGATGATGGCAAGCGCTATGACCGCTTCCGCGATCGCATCATGTTTCCGATTCTCAATCAGAGAGGGATGATTGTGGGTTTTGGCGGACGGGTGCTGGAGCAGGGCGAGCCCAAATACCTCAATTCTCCCGAAACGCCACTGTTCGAGAAAGGCTACGAACTTTACAACCTGTTCTCTGCGCGCAAGGCGATCCGTGAAGCGGGGAGGGTGGTGGTGGTGGAGGGATACATGGACGTGGTGGCACTCTCGCAGCATGGTGTCGACTATGCCGTAGCTGCACTGGGCACTGCCACCACGCCTTACCATGTGCAGAAACTTTTGCGCCAGACCGATAATGTGGTGTTCTGTTTTGATGGCGATAATGCTGGCAGAAAAGCAGCCTGGCGTGCGTTGGAGAATAGCCTGGCGCAACTTGTGGACGGCAAGAGTCTTAGTTTTTTGTTTCTACCCGAGGGTGAAGATCCTGATAGCTATGTTCGTAAGTTTGGCAAGGAAGCTTTCGAAGGACTATTTGGCCGGGCGCTACCTCTGTCAGTTTTTTTGTTCAAGGAGCTATCGGCACGGACTGACCTGCAAACCAGTGAAGGTCGCGCCAGGTTGGTGCAGGAGGTAAAGCCGCTATTGGCACAAGTTACTGCGCCGATGCTTGCGTTGATGCTGTTAAAACGGTTGGCTGAACTTAGTGGTGCCAGCCAGGGAGAGTTGGAGGATTTGTTGCAGATCAGGCGTATCTCATCCTCCCCATCCCGTGCAAGAGCGCCCCGACCCCAACCTGCCTCACCCTACCGCTGGTTAATGCAGATATTGTTACATGATCCAGGCTATGTTCGGAAGCTCGATAGGGAGTTGCTCGTGAGGCGCAGTGAATACGCTGAAGAAATGGCGGCTGTGGTGGCGCTGGTTGAATTTATCGATACCTATCCCCATATTACAGAAAATGCGGCGATACCTTCAGTTATTACTTATTTTCACGATAGTCCGCATCGTGTGCTGCTGGAAAAGGCTGAGAGCGAGACTCTTGCCTGGGATGATGCCATAGACCTGGAGGCGGAATTTTCCGGGGCGCTGGCACGATTACGGGAAATACAGCGCAAGCAACGTATGACTGAATTACACAGCCGCTCCCTGAGCGCATTCACTCCAGAGGAAAGGCAGGAATACCAGAGATTAATGACATCTTGAGGGAAACCATTCGAACTGGTTCGATTGGGTTTTGATACAATCTAAGCTTTTTTAGCTTCAGCTGTTCATATATATTATTTGGGAACTGACATGGTAAAGGCAGAAACGCAGGTAAAAGCAGCGGCGAAAGTGAAGACGAAGGCAGCGACTCCAGCAGCTACGTCCACAAATCATCGTGCTGATAAAACCGGGGCGGTGGCGAAAAAGGAAGCAAAGAAAGCAGTCAAAACACCGAAAAAAGAGGCCGTATCAGATGAAAAATCAGCTGTCGTAGCTGCCGTGGTATCTACCAGCGTAGCCGAGATCGCCAAGGCGGTGATGGCAGTCAAGGAGCTGAAGCCACGTGTCACCAAGGCAGCCAAGGCCCTTGCGGCGAAGGAGGCCAATGGGGGGGCGCAGGGTGCCGAGAAAGCGCAGCTCGCGCCACTGGACGTTGAAGCACGGCGCATGCGCCTTAAGAACCTGATCGTGCAGGGCAAGGAACGCGGCTACCTGACCTATGCCGAGATTAACGATCATCTTCCTGATGATATGCTGGATGCTGAGCAGATTGAAGGTATCATCAGCATGATTAACGATATGGGCATCTCTGTTTATGATGAGGCGCCCGACGCGGAAACCTTGCTGATGTCGGAGATTACGCCGACGGTGGCTGATGATGACGTAGTAGAGGAAGCTGAAGCAGCGCTTTCTACGGTGGACTCCGAATTTGGCCGTACCACCGATCCGGTACGTATGTATATGCGTGAAATGGGTTCGGTGGAGCTGCTCACGCGCGAAGGTGAAATTGAAATAGCAAAGCGCATCGAAGAAGGTCTGAAGCATATGATCCAGGCGATTTCTGCCTGCCCCACCACCATAGCCGCAATTCTCGACCTCGCCACTAAGGTGGCGCAGGATGAAATGCGAATTGATGAGTTGGTAGACGGATTGCTTGATCCCAATGCCCAGGAAATAGTCAACGAAGAGATTTCCGATGAATCGCTGGAGGAGGAGTTGGCTGCCGAAGACGTGGAAGATGAAGATAGCGTCGCAGTGGCCAGTGCCAATTTGCTCAAATTAAAGGCCGATGCGCTGGAGCGCTTCGCGGTGATTTATCAGGCGTATGCCGAGATGAAGAAAGTGTTGGCGAAAAAGGGATCAACCAGCAAGGCATACAAGGAAATACAGGAACATATTTCAACCGAACTCATGGCCATTCGCTTCTCTGCCAAGATGGTGGAGAAGCTTTGTGATGCTCAGCGCGGATTGGTGGAAGGGGTGCGTGGTTATGAGCGTAAAATCATGGAACTATGTGTGGTTAAGGCAGAAATGCCGCGCAATCACTTCATCAAGGCATTTCCGGGAAATGAGGGCAACCTTAATTGGGTGACGCAGGAGGGCGTAACTGACAAGCCTTATAGTCAGGCGTTGAAGCGTTATCAGCCTGCCATTATGGAGCAGCAGCAGAACTTGCTGGCGTTAGAGAAGCATGTTGGCATTCCGATCAAGGACCTGAAGGAAATCAATCGCCGCATGTCCACTGGTGAGGCCAAGGCGCGCCGTGCCAAGCGGGAGATGACCGAAGCTAATCTGCGGCTGGTGATCTCTATTGCCAAGAAATATACCAATAGGGGGCTACAATTTCTTGACCTGATTCAGGAGGGGAATATCGGTCTGATGAAGGCAGTGGATAAATTTGAATACCGGCGCGGTTATAAATTTTCTACTTATGCCACCTGGTGGATTCGGCAGGCCATTACCCGTTCTATCGCCGACCAGGCGCGCACCATCCGCATCCCGGTGCATATGATCGAGACTATCAACAAGATGAACCGTATTTCGCGCCAGATTTTGCAGGAAACCGGCCAGGAACCGGAGCCTGCGCTGCTGGCGCAAAAAATGGAAATGCCAGAGGAGAAGATTCGTAAGATCCTCAAGATTTCCAAGGAACCGATTTCCATGGAAACACCCATAGGCGATGATGAGGATTCTCATCTCAGTGATTTCATAGAGGATTCAACTACGATGGCGCCTGCGGACGCAGCGGTTTACGCTAGTCTGCGGGACGTTACTAAAGACATTCTGGATTCTTTAACGCCACGCGAAGCCAAAGTGCTGCGCATGCGTTTTGGCATCGAAATGAACACGGACCACACGTTGGAAGAAGTCGGTAAACAGTTTGACGTAACCCGTGAGCGTATTCGCCAGATCGAAGCCAAGGCGCTACGCAAGTTGCGCCACCCTTCGCGTTCCGAGCGTTTGCGTAGTTTCCTGGATACCGAAAGCTGATCAATTTTCGGTTAATGGGCGTTTCTAATAATTCGAAGTTCTAAGCAAGTATTGTGACGAGATCCGAATTTTTAGAGGTGCCTTGTTACTTTTACTATCAAGTACCCAGATCGGGTCTGTAGCTCAGTTGGTTAGAGCAGGGGACTCATAATCCCTTGGTCGTTGGTTCGAGTCCAACCAGACCCACCATATAGAATAAGGCTTGCAGCGATGCAAGTCTTTTTTATTTCTTATAATTTTTTCTTGTGTGAGGACAGTGTAAGATTTCGTACTAACGAATTATAAGGATCAGCATCAATTCGAAAACTTGGCGCACCGTTTTCATAGCCTGCGTATCAGCCGATAAAATGCAGGCTCTGTATGTCTTCAGGAATTCAACATGTCTCGTGCTCTGAAGGTCTGGCCACTGCTTACCGGCACGCTACGCTATGAGAAGACCATTTCAACCCGCAACTACGGCCACGGTCAGTTCATCCAGGCGCCGATTCTCGCCTACCTGATCGAAACGCCGAACGGCCGCATTCTCTATGATGCTGGGTGCGACTATCGCAAGCTAGCCGACCCCGTCTTGCGCGTTAAGTACTTCGATCCGATGCGCCCCCAAATCGAACCGCCCAACATGCAGGAAGCGCAGCGCATCCCGCGCTACCTCGCCCGATTGGGACTGACGTTACTTGATATCGACGTGGTCTTTGTCGGCCATCTGCACTTTGATCATGTTGGTGGCATTTGCGATCTACCAGGCTGCGAGGTACATATTCACGCCGATGAACTGGCCGCTGCGCGTACCGGATTAGACGGCGGAGTGTTCGCCGACGAACTGGTCAATGCGGATCAATGGCACCTGCAGACCAGTGAATACACCATCGCGCCTGGCGTGCAGGCCATCACCAGCCCGGGCCATACGGCAGGTCATATGTCGTTGTTGATTGAGCTGCCAAAAGGCCGGCCTGTGATCCTCTGTGGAGACGCCGCCGATCTGACCGAGAATCTGTCTGAGGAAATTGCTCCCGGTTGCTGCTGGCAGGATAACGAAGAACTAGCGCTTGCCAGCATTCGCAAACTCAAGGCTCTCGCCCGTGCTGAAGATGCCGAACTCTGGCCCAATCACGACATGGATTTTTTTTATGGCTTGCCACAATTCCCAGCGTGGAGAGACTGAATCTGATGCTGGCGTCATCTGAAATTTCTACTGACCTCATTGCCAGTTATCGCGCGGCTGATTACCGGGCAGGAGCCGGTTCCGCTGTAGTCATGCTGTGTATCGATCAGTACTCTGAGTCCCTATCGCAACTCCTTGCAGCGTCAGGGCAGCAATGTGCAGTCTTCATCACTGCCTGCAACCCGCACAGCCAACCCCAAAGTCTCGCAGCGAACCAGGAGGCGCATGCATACCTGCGTGACGGGCTGAA
>CAMDAX010000047.1 GCA_945888885.1 Nitrosovibrio sp. Nv4
TTTTGTCTTTCAGCAGCTCCAACACTTGGGCTTTCTTCACTTCTTTTTGGCTCATGAGTTTGTCCATTTTAAATTTGTCCGCCAATGTTTTAAACAGGGGTGAGTTTAATCACCAGCGGACATTTCTACTTGGGAGAAACCGGACATTACTACTTTGCGCTAACACGACCTAGAAAAGTACTAGGATTTAGATCGGCGCATGAGGTATTCTTCGGGGTGGAAATAAGCTACACATTGGTTGTTGCGCTTCGAACTTGAATCCACGACCGCTTGTAACAGACTGGGGTTGGGAAAATTCTCCGCGCCTTTGGCTTTTACTTGGGAAAAAATGATGGTTGACTATCAGAATATTCTGCTGGCGGCAGATTTCTCGGTACATGGGAATTATGTCGCCAGCAGAGCAAAACGTCTGGCAGCATTATGTAATGCTAGACTGAGCATTATTCATGTGGTGGATAATATCTCAATGCCCGATACGGCCTATGGAACAGTGATTCCACTGGGTGAAGATTCATCCTATGAATTACTTGGGGCGGAAAAGTCCAGGCTGACGGAAATTGGTGATCAGTTTGGCATAGACGTATCCCGCCGCTGGTTGGTCTGGGGTGTACCCGGACATGAGATTGTGCAAATGGCCGAGCAGGAGCACATCGATCTAATTGTTGCCGGCTCGCACGGGCGCCATGGTCTCGCACTATTATTAGGCTCAACAACAAATAGCATTCTGCATCATGCCAAATGCGATGTCATGGCAATTCGTTTGCAAGAGGGTGACACATAAAGGTTATCAGGGGTAAATGCTCTGCCTGGATGCAACGGTGCCAAAAATTCTGGTCTGTGACTCCCCCTGCTACCAGAACCTCCACCAGGGCTTATCGGTCGTAACTAAATCGGAGAGATATCGGCTATTGGGGAAATTCTGTCTCATCACGCGATCAGCATCATCGCGGAGGTCGTTCATCGCCAGCGCATCGTATGCCTGCACCATGATGAATAATGCCTCTTCCGTAGCCGGAGTCTGCGGGTAATCCTTCAAAGCAACCTGAGCGCGATTAACCGCTGCAACATAAGCACCCCGTCTCATGTAATAGCGTGCCACATGCACTTCAAGCATGGCCACCATATTAACCAGATACTTCATACGCAGTAATGCATCGGGTGTGTACTTGCTATTGGGAAAACGAGTGACCAATTCTTTGAAATTTTCAAATGATTCGCGCGACGCCTTCGGGTCGCGTTCACTCATATCCTGTCCACTAATCATTTCCGTAACGATGCCCATTATCCCCAGATCGTCGTTGAAATTTGCCAATCCCCTGAGATAATAGGCGTAATCTACATTGGCATGGTTCGGATGCAGCTTGATGAAACGGTCGGCAGCAGCGATAGCCGAAGCCTTTTCGTTATTTTTATAATGAGCGTAGGCGACTTCGATCTGCGCCTGCTGCGCATAGCGACCATAGGGATAGCGCGCCTCCAGAGATTCAAACAGTTTGATGGCGCCCCCGTAGTTGCCGTCGGTTAATTCCGTTTTGGCCTCAGAATAGAACTTGCTTGCAGACCAGTTTTTTTGGTCTTCGCGATCAACATTCTTTGGCAGCAAGCCGCATGCCGGTAACAGCAATGCCAAGAATAAAGCTAAACTACGCGACATAATGAGCTCAGTGGAAAACGAAAATAAACCTACGCATTATTATACCGTAAAGTCCGCACTACCTGAATCGGCTGAAACCGTCATCGCACTGACGATCCCCGTGAGTTGCGCCGGTCTGCGGCTCGATCAGGCTCTAGCGCAGTTGCTGCCGGACTGGTCCCGCAGTCGCTTGCAAGCATGGGTGCTAGGAAAGCAGGTAAGTGTGGATGGGATGGAAGCTAGTCCAAAGCAAAAAGTGTGGGGTGGTGAGAAAATTCAGGCTAAACCGCCGCCACATCCCGCTGAGAGCGCTCATGTTGCCGAAGCCATTCCGCTTGCTATCGTTTATGAAGACCAAGCTCTCATAGTCGTCAATAAACCTGCGGGCATGGTAGTGCATCCAGGTAGCGGCAACTGGCAGGGTACGATGCTGAATGCTCTACTACACCATGCAGCACAACTAGGCGGCGTTCCGCGCGCAGGTATCGTTCACCGGTTGGATAAAGACACTAGCGGCCTGCTAGTAGTAGCGAAAACCTTGGAGGCGCAAACTAGTCTGGTACGGCAATTGCAAAAGCACACTGTGAAGCGTGATTATCTGGCACTGGTACAAGGCCATATTCTTCATGACGGATTGGTGGATGCACCAGTAGGACGGCATCCAATACAGCGTACAAAAATGGCAGTGTCCAGGAGTGGCAAGGAGGCGCGTACCCACTATCGAATTTTAGAGTACTTCGACGGCTGCACCCTGCTCCAGTGCAGCCTGGAAACCGGACGCACACATCAGATTCGTGTACACATGCATTTCCTTGATCACCCACTGGTGGGTGATCCGGTTTATGGTGGTAAGCCGAAGAAAATAGCGCAGGAAATCGGGCAATTGATCACTCGTTTCCCAAGACAGGCATTGCATGCACAAAAACTTAAGTTAACGCATCCGCAAAGTGGAAAGGCAATGGCATGGGAAGCCGCGTTGCCCGAAGATATGGAAAGACTCTTGCAAACATTGCGACAGCATCGTGGCGTCGATTCATGACAATACTGCTACTCGCATAAATCCACCAGCATGAACGACTGGATCACTCCCAACTGGCCTGCGCCCCGCAATGTCAGGGCGCTGTTTACTACACGCAATGGCGGCGTGAGCAGCGGACCCTATGCCAGCCTCAATTTGGGCGATCATGTAGGTGATGACCCGGTAGCCGTCAAACAGAATCGCTCTCTGCTATGCGAAATTTTGCCGGAAGAACCCCGGTGGCTGAAACAAATACATGGCACGACACCAGTCAGGGCAGATAATTATGATTGTGCCACCGGGAGTGATGCCGCATTCAGCCAACGCTCCGACATCGTCTGCGCGGTACTTGTCGCAGACTGTCTACCGGTGTTTCTGTGCGATGTCGCTGGATCGACAGTGAGCATTGTTCATGCCGGTTGGCGCGGACTGGCTGCAGGGGTGATTGAACGCGCAATAGCGGAGATGGGTGGTAAAAATTTACAAATTATGGCTTGGCTCGGCCCGGCAATCGGTCCCGGTTATTTTGAGGTCGGCGAAGAGGTGCGTCGTGTCTTTATCAAGCACGATGAAAAATCTACTCTGGCCTTCACTTTACGCAACAATGGCAAATGGTCTGCCGATCTTTTTCTGCTGGCGCAACAGCGATTGAGAGAAGCGGGTGTAACTGAGGTTTACGGCGGCGGCGTATGCACCTTCAGCGATCCGGCAAGATTTTTTTCCTATCGTCGCGATGGTAATACCGGACGAATGGCAGGGCTCATCTGGCTGACTGCATAACGACTATCACCTCAATTCCGAATCCCGCAACAGCAACAGCGTATAATCCCGCATTTTTCCACGAATCACTTCCATGTCCACTCTCACTTGGATTATTGCCAGCAGTCTGCTGGGAGGACTATTGAGCGTGTTGTTTGCCGCTGCGCTGACGCTCAATACGCGTGTCTCGTGGGTACAAATGCTAGTCTCCTATGCTATCGGTGCATTGTTGGGAGCCGCATTCCTCAACGCACTACCGGAAGCGCTGGAGCTTTCAGAGAATCCAGCACAAATAACTGCCACTGTACTGTTCGGTATCCTGTTATTTTTCATTCTGGAGAAACTGGTGTTGTGGCGTCACTGCCACGTAGAGGAATGCGAAGCCCACGATCCTCTGCAAGGTGTCACTGCTGTTGCTGCCACTACTGCGAATAATCATGATCATGGTCGTAGCGGTATGCTGATTATGTTAGGCGATACGTTTCATAATTTCGTCGACGGCATACTCATCGCCGCAGCATTCATGGTGGACGTTCAACTTGGCATCGTCACCGCTATCGCCATTATTGCACACGAAATTCCGCAAGAAGCCGGCGATTTTCTGATTCTGCTCAATTCTGGCTATACGCGTCGGCAGGCGTTGCTGTTCAATTTATTTTCCAGTGCCGCCACCCTGATCGGCGGTATGCTAACCTACTTCATGCTGCAAGATATGAACCATCTCCTCCCGTCATTGTTAGGACTGGCTGCAGCTAGTATGATCTACGTGGCGATGTCTGATTTGATCCCAGGCCTGCACAGGCGCCCCGAAATAAACGCTACTATCCAGCAGGTTGTGCTGATCATGCTGGGTATTAGTTCCATCTGGTTGGCGGGCAATCTTTTTGGGCACCCTGCATGAGTTTTTCAGAATTCCACGAAAAGGAAAATATACTTGATCAGGAAAATTGACTACGTAGCTGCGGATAAGCTACGGTAAAAACACATATTTTTATAATTTACGTTCATTTATAACCAGGGTTTACTGACTATTCCATGCCATCTCTCAAACATCTGGCTCCCAAGGTCGGCTTTGTCTCACTCGGATGTCCCAAGGCATTGGTGGACTCAGAGCAAATCCTTACTCAATTGCGCGCCGAAGGCTATGATATCTCGCCTACCTATGCCGATGCCGACCTTGTAGTGATTAACACCTGCGGCTTTATCGATAGCGCAGTGGAAGAGTCGCTGGACGCCATCGGCGAAGCGCTGGCGGAAAATGGAAAAGTTATTGTCACCGGTTGTCTCGGTGCGAAAAGTGGCGTGGTCAAACAAGCTCATCCGCAAGTGCTGGCAGTCACCGGCCCGAATGCTTTGCCGGAAGTCATGGCAGCAATACACGCACATCTGCCGCAACCACACGACCCCTACACCAGCCTGATTCCACCGCAGGGAATCAGACTCACGCCCAGGCATTACGCCTATGTGAAAATTTCTGAAGGCTGCAACCATCGCTGCACTTTCTGCATTATTCCCTCCATGCGCGGCGACCTGGTCAGTCGGCCAGTCAATCAAGTCATGCAGGAAGCAGAAAATCTGCTCACAGCTGGTGTCAAGGAACTACTGGTGATTTCGCAAGATACCAGTGCCTACGGCGTGGACGTAAAGTACCGTACCGGTTTCTGGCAAGGCAAGCCACTCAAAACCCGCATGACCGAGCTGGTTCGCGCCTTGGGTGAATTAGCGTATGAAACAAATGCGTGGGTACGATTGCATTACGTCTACCCCTATCCACATGTGGATGAAGTAATTCCGCTGATGGCCGAAGGGAAAATCCTGCCATATCTTGATGTGCCGTTCCAACACGCCAGTTCGCGTATTCTGCAAGCGATGAAGCGTCCTGCCAGTTCCGAAAACAATCTTGCACGTATCAAACAGTGGCGCGCAATATGTCCGGACATCACGCTACGCAGCACTTTTATCGTTGGCTTTCCGGGCGAAACTGAAGCAGAGTTTGAGGAGTTGCTGGAATTCCTGCAGGAAGCGCAACTGGACCGCGTTGGTTGTTTCACTTACTCACCAGTGGCTGGCGCAGTAGCAAATGCGTTATCTGGTCACATCCCAGAAGAGGAAAAAGAAGAGCGCCGCGCACGTTTCATGGCAATGCAGGAAGAAATCAGTACCGTACGCCTCAGCCGAAAGATTGGCAAGCGCATGGTCGTGCTGGTGGATGAAGTCCATGAAAATCAAGCTATCGCTCGCAGCACCGCCGATGCGCCGGAAATCGATGGTGTGGTGTACATAGCAAATGCCGGGAATATGAAACCGGGTGAGTTTGTCGAGGTCGAGATTACCGGCTCCGACACACATGATTTACAGGCGAGGTTGTGACTGTATAAAAGTATCCCCCAAAGTAAATGTGGGTGATTTTCTCTGGATTCAAGCCGTTTTACTCGATTCCTCCAGACCCCCACGCCGCTATTTTAGTGCATGACAGCCTGTTATTTGGGGCCAACCGCCAAAAGGAATCCCGGTAGAATTTCAGGTAAAAATTGACATTACGGTCTTCAAAAGTAGAATGACGGGTTATTTAAGTGGAGTAGCGGGTTGCTTCTCTGCCTCTATCCAGACCTGAAAGAGCAGAATACTATGATTAACGGATGCCTCTAAAAAGTCAAAGTTAGAAACAAGACAAGGCAGGAACAAAAAATGTAGACACAGCATATGCCTGACATACAAAGAACATTTTTTGTGAGCGACAAAGCATTGTGACAAAATTTGGATTTTTAGAAGTGCCTTGATACTGTCGCATCAAATAACCTAAACTAGAAAGGAATAATGAGTCATACATTATACGCAGCCTCCGTGCAACGTGTGCAGCGCTGTGAGTTGGCAGTTCCAGGTTCGAATCCGGGCATGTTCGAGAAAGCACTAAAAAGTGGCGTAGATTTCATTTTTCTTGATCTGGAAGATGCTGTTGCTCCAGATGACAAAATACAAGCGCGCAAGAATGTCATCGAAGCGATCAATGATTTGGACTGGCAAGGACACGGCGTAACACTTTCAGTGCGTATCAACGGCCTAGACACTCAGTTCATGGTTCGCGATGTGGTGGATCTGATCGAACAGGCTGGCCGTAAATTGGATACAATCTTGATTCCTAAAGTGGGCGTTTATTCCGATGTCTACATGGTCGAAGCCATGCTGAGCCAGTTAGAGATGCAACAAGGATTAAAGAACAGAGTTGGCATTGAAGCATTGATCGAAACAGCTTTAGGTATGGCCAATGTGGAAGATATCGCCCGCAACGGTGCATCAGGACGTCTGGAGGCATTACACTTTGGTGTGGCTGACTATGCCGCTAGTAACCGCGCCAGAACAACAAATATTGGTGGCCTCAACCCTGATTATCCCGGTGATCAATGGCATGCTGCCATCAGTCGTATGACGGTTGCTTGCCGCGCCTACGGTTTGCGCCCTATCGATGGTCCTTTTGGTGACATTAAAGATCCTGATGGCTACAAGCTCGCAGCTAGAAGAGCTGCTGCACTGGGTTGTGAAGGCAAATGGGCAATTCATCCATCACAGGTTGCGCTCGCAAATGATGTGTTTACACCACCTGCTGCAGAAATTGAAAAAGCACAACGTATCCTGATTGCATTGAAAGAAGCAGCTGCACAAGGTAAAGGCGCAGCTGCGTTAGACGGTCGATTAATTGATGCTGCTTCAGAAAGAATGGCTAACAATGTCGTAAGAACAGCGGAAGCGATTGCTGCAAGAAATTGATAGAAAAAATCTCCAAGGCCGTCTTTGGCGACCTTTTCTTTATATTTTTATGAAATAAACGAGGGTGATGTATTGGATATTCACGAATATCAGGCCAAAGAGATTTTGGCGGAATATGGTGTCAAGATCGCAGAGGGTGGCTTGGCTTATAGTCCAAAAGAAGCAGTACAGCGTGCCAGAGAAATCAGCGGCAACATTTGGGTAGTAAAAGCACAGATTCACTCGGGAGCACGCGGCAAAGCTGGCGGTATTAAAATCTGCAGAACTCACAATGAAATAGAAGCAGCTGCAGAAGAATTGTTAGGTAAAAAACTGGTTACTCATCAAACCGGACCAGCAGGCAAAGTTTGCTCCAGAGTGTATATCGAAGCAGGAACGGATATCGCCAAGGAGCTGTATCTCTGTTTTCTGGTTGACCGAAGCTATGAACGTATTGTTATGGTGGGTTCCGCGCAAGGTGGAATGGAAATTGAAAAACTGGCGGAAACAAGTCCTGATGCAATCAAAAAAATCTATATTGAGCCTGCTGTTGGCCTGCAGGACTTCCAAGCACGCAAAATGGCTTTTGCATTAGGTCTGGAAGCTGCGCAATTAAGTCATGCTGTGAAGACCATAAAAGGTTGCTATCGTGCCTTGCGTGATCTTGATGCGAGTATGCTGGAAATCAATCCACTGGTTATCACCAGTAGTGGCGAGCTAATCGCGCTGGATGCAAAAATGAGTTTTGATGACAACGCGTTATTTCGGCGTCACAAAATTGCCGAGTTACGCGACAAAACGCAAGTAGACCCGCGTGAAGTAGCGGCGGCTGAGCACGGCTTGAGCTACATTGGATTGGATGGCGACATCGGTTGCATGATCAATGGTGCGGGCTTGGCTATGGCTACCATGGACATGATAAAACTGGCTGGTGGTGAGCCCGCCAATTTCCTTGACGTTGGCGGCGGCGCATCTGCTGAACGAACAGAAAAAGCATTCCGTTTGGTACTGGCCGATAAGGGTGTTAAAGCAATGCTGGTCAACATTTTTGCCGGCATTAACCGTTGTGACTGGATTGCTGAAGGCGTTGTGCATGCGGTCAAAAATATCGACATGAAAATCCCATTGATTGTGCGTTTATCTGGCACAAATGTTAAGGAGGGCCGTCGGATTATCGCCGAAAGCGGCTTACCTATCATCATGGCAGAAACGTTGGCAGAAGCGGCTGAAAAAGCTGTTCAGGCGCGTAATGAAATGGTCGCAAGAAAAGGGGGGCGCAGTGGCAATTTTAATTAATGAGGGCACACGCATTATTGTTCAAGGCTTTACCGGGAAAATCGGTACTTTCCATGCCCAAGACATGATCAACTATGGCTCCAATGTCGTGGGTGGCATCACTCCTGGTAAGGGTGGCCAACAACACTTGGGGTTGCCTGTTTTCAATACGGTAAAAGAAGCCGTACAACAAGTCGGTGCCGAAGCCAGTATTATCTTTGTTCCACCTGCATTTGCGGCGGATTCGATTATGGAGGCTGCTGATGCAGGTATTAAATACTGCGTGGCGATTACCGATGGTATTCCCACACAGGACATGATGACCGTTAAGAATTTTCTGCGCCGCTTCCCTGAAAAAGAAAGAATGATACTAACTGGCCCCAATTGTGCCGGTACTATCAGCCCCGGACGTGCGATGCTGGGGATCATGCCAGGACATATTTATATGTGGGGATGTGTCGGGATTGTCGGTCGTTCTGGCACCTTGGGTTATGAAGCTGCTGACCAGATGAAAGCACTAGGTATTGGCATATCAACCTCAGTGGGGATTGGCGGCGATCCAATCAATGGCAGTTCGCACCGTGATATTCTGGAAATATTTGAAGAAGATACCGAAACTAGAATAGTGGTCATGATCGGTGAGATTGGTGGGCCACAAGAAGTTGAAGCTGGTGTTTTTTCCAAAGAAAACATGAGCAAACCGCTAATTGCCTATATTGCGGGTTTAACCGCGCCGGAAGGTCGCCGCATGGGGCATGCCGGAGCGATTATTTCATCAGTGGGTGAAAGTGCCGCAGAAAAAGTAGCGATTCTGAGAGATCATGGCGTCATAATCTGTCCAACCCCTGCCGCAATGGGTAAAACGGTCGCAGAAGTATTGGCCAGCATGTAATTGATCAGAAGGTTTCTGAATAAATCTGCCATAGATCAGTGTACAGTCTAATCACCAACGGACGTTTCTGCTTGGGAGAAACCGGACATTGCTACTGGGGGCTAACACAATAGACTGTTAGCTTGACATGAAGGGATAAACCCCATAGAATTCGCAGTCTTTTTAGTCGCCCCCAAGGAATTCTTGGCTCGGTGAAAAAAATGAACCAATTCATATTTATGGACGGTGGAATCGTGATATCGCCGTTCTGGTTTTTTTAGGGAATAGGAATGCCGACAATCAGTCAATTAGTGCGTAAACCCCGCGCGGCAAGGCGTGTAAAGAGCAAGGTTCCAGCACTGGGAAACAGCCCGCAAAAACGGGGGGTCTGCACTCGGGTGTATACCACAACCCCAAAAAAGCCGAACTCAGCTTTGCGTAAGGTGGCACGGGTTCGTCTGACCAATGGTTTCGAAGTATCGAGCTATATAGGTGGCGAAGGCCATAATTTGCAGGAACACTCGGTGGTACTTATACGTGGTGGTCGTGTAAAGGATTTGCCTGGCGTTCGCTACCATATGGTGCGCGGGAGTCTGGATACTGCCGGGGTGAAGGACCGTAAACAGAGCCGTTCCAAGTACGGCGCCAAAAAACCCAAAGCAGCTTAAGAGTGGTAATGAGCTTAGAGTGTTAACGTTTGATCAATCAGACAAGCACCTAAACTATAATTCAAAACTGAGGTTAAAGAATGCCAAGACGGAGAGAAGTTCCAAAGCGCGAAATTTTGCCGGACCCAAAGTACCATAATACTGAGGTAGCAAAATTCGTTAATGTTCTGATGACGCGCGGTAAAAAATCCGTGGCAGAGCGGATCATTTATGGTGCCATGGATCAAATTCAGAAGAAAACCGGCAAAGACCCAGTTGAAGTATTCACCCAGGCATTATCTAATGTTCGACCGATGGTGGAAGTGAAGAGTCGGCGCGTCGGTGGTGCCAACTACCAAGTACCCGTCGAAGTACGTTCAATTCGACGTAATGCGTTGGCAATGCGTTGGTTGCGTGACGCTGCGCGCAAACGTGGTGAAAAATCCATGGGTGCACGACTTGCCGGCGAACTGGCTGAAGCGGCGGAGGGCCGAGGTGGCGCAGTCAAGAAACGCGAGGAAGTCCATCGTATGGCGGAAGCTAACAAGGCGTTTGCGCATTATCGGTTTTAACAGTGATTAACTGACAATACGCGAGAACGAGAAGTGTAACAAGTTCTTCTGTTTGAAGCTAACTGCTGTTCCAAGTTACTAATAGTATTGTTTCTCTTTTCTCATCTCATGACGTTCTTAACGTCATGGCAGTTTAAAATTTTAAGGTTTGAATACTGTGGCAAGAAAAACACCCATAGAACGTTACCGGAATATCGGCATCATGGCGCATATAGACGCCGGCAAGACCACGACTACCGAACGGATTCTATTTTATACTGGCGTATCACACAAACTTGGTGAAGTGCATGACGGTGCAGCCACCATGGACTGGATGGAACAGGAGCAGGAGCGAGGCATTACCATTACTTCTGCCGCCACCACATGCTTCTGGAAAGGGATGGAAAATAACTATCCCGATCATCGTATCAATATCATTGATACCCCGGGCCACGTTGATTTCACCATTGAAGTCGAACGGTCTTTGCGTGTTCTGGATGGAGCTTGTACCGTATTTTGCGCAGTTGGTGGGGTACAACCCCAAACCGAAACTGTATGGCGCCAAGCTAATAAGTATAAGGTTCCACGCCTTGCCTTTGTTAATAAAATGGATCGTGCTGGCGCCAATTTCATGCGTGTTTACGAACAGATGCAGGCACGACTAAAAGCTCAACCAGTGCCTGTCCAGTTACCAATCGGTGCGGAAGATAAATTCGAAGGCGTTGTCGATTTACTTAAAATGAAAGCTATTTACTGGGATGATTCAACTCAGGGGATGAAATTCGAGGAACGAGAGATTCCTGCCAACATGCTGGAAGACGCCAAACTATGGCGTGAAAAAATGTCAGAAACCGCCGCTGAAGCCAATGAAGAGTTGATGAATAAGTACTTGGAAGAAGGTGATTTGTCTATTGCCGATATCAAACAAGGATTACGCATTCGCACTATCAATAACGAAATTGTACCCATGTTGTGCGGTTCAGCGTTCAAGAACAAGGGTGTGCAGGCGATGTTGGATGCCGTGATTGACTATCTACCCTCGCCAGTGGATATCCACGCGATTAATGGAGAGAAGGAAAATGGCGAACCTGATGAACGCCACGCTAGCGATGAAGAGCCATTTGCCGGTTTGGCATTCAAGATTGCCACCGACCCATATGTAGGCCAATTGATTTTCTTCCGCGTCTACTCTGGTGTGGTCGCTACTGGTGACACCATCTACAACCCGATTAAGGGCCGGAAAGAGCGTATTGGACGACTGTTGCAGATGCATGCCAACCAACGTGAAGAAATCAAGGAAGTACGTGCTGGCGACATTGCCGCCGCAGTGGGGTTGAAGGAGGCTGTTACCGGCGACACATTATGTGACCCTAGCAAGATTATTACATTGGAACGGATGATATTCCCGGAACCAGTGATCCATGTTGCAGTGGAGCCTAAAACAAAGGTTGATCAGGAAAAAATGGGTATTGCCTTGAATCGTCTGGCGCAAGAGGATCCGTCCTTCCGTGTCCGTACCGATGAGGAGTCCGGTCAGACCATCATCTCTGGCATGGGAGAGTTGCATCTGGAGATTATTGTTGACCGCATGAAGCGTGAATTCGGTGTGGAAGCTAACGTTGGCGCGCCACAAGTAGCCTATCGTGAAGCCATCAGAAAATCAGTAGAGATTGAGGGTAAGTTCATCAAACAGTCCGGTGGGCGCGGTCAGTATGGTCACGTCTGGCTCAGGATGGCCCCGAATGATGCTGGCAAAGGCTTTGAGTTTGTTGATGCGATCAAGGGCGGCACTGTTCCGCGTGAATACATTCCAGCGGTGGAAAAAGGCCTGCGCGAAACCCTGCCTAATGGCGTGCTGGCAGGCTTCCCGGTAGTGGATGTCAAGGTTACACTATTCGATGGTTCTTACCACGATGTGGACTCCAACGAAAACGCCTTCAAGATGGCAGCCTCAATGGCATTTAAGGACGGCATGCGTAAGGCCAACCCGGTATTATTGGAGCCGATGATGTCGGTAGAGGTGGAAACACCAGCGGATTTTATGGGTAATGTGGTCGGTGATTTATCCTCCCGTCGCGGGATGATACAGGGCATGGACGATATGCCAGGTCTTAAGGTAATACGTGCGGAGGTACCGCTAGCGGAAATGTTTGGCTACTCCACGGCATTACGTTCTGCAACTCAAGGGCGTGCGACTTACACCATGGAATTCAAGCATTATTCGGAAGCACCGAAAAGCGTGGCCGAAGCGGTCATCAACAAAAAATAACCCTTATCAAGCATAGGAAGCAATCATGGCAAAGAGTAAATTTGAACGGACGAAGACGCACGTAAACGTAGGCACGATTGGTCACGTGGATCACGGCAAGACCACGCTGACGGCGGCGATCACGATGGTGCTGTCGAAGAAATTTGGTGGCGAAGCGAAGAGCTACGCCCAGATCGACTCGGCACCGGAAGAAAA
>CAMDAX010000048.1 GCA_945888885.1 Nitrosovibrio sp. Nv4
ATTAGCCGGTGACAGCACTCGCCCTCAGGAGCAAGGAAATGCGGTAAAGCAGAAAGATTGCCGCAAACAGGGAGAGCGTAACCACTTAGATGCTGAAATTCGAGCATCTGATGTCATTGCGCTCCATTTCGAAATTAGTTTTGCAAGAAGCTCATAGGTGAATGTGGGGGGAGATTAAACTCAAGCTCTTTCACCACAGAGGACGCTGAGGAAACCTTCAAACCCAAAGATCTTTTTTTATCTTTTATCTTTCGCTTCTGCTTCTGTTTTTCCTCAGCGTCCTCTGCGCCCTCCCCATTGAAATTGGTTTTGCGGTATAATCCTAAAAAACGCAGTTGGTATTTATGGGAAAAACAGCTGCAATCCAATACTGGCATGTGTTTGCGACAAGCAATGCCAACTGCTCCGAACTTGCCATGAGTCGGCTGGAAGCAAGCAATGGCAATGCTTTCAGCCTGCCCATGTTGGTTTTTTATAACCTCACCTGTTTGGAGAGGCCATCGAAGCCTTCAAAAGCCACTATCTATATGGATTCCAGTCAATTTGAGTGGCTTCAACTACGGTTTTTAGGATAATTTTTCTTCTCTAGCCGCATTCCAAAGACATGTTGCATAAAAACAACACATCTTTCGGCCCCGTTCTAAAAATCTCTTGATTTCCTTGCTACCCGCAGTCGTCTTAGGCACAATTCATCTAACCTTCTCAAATTGAGGGGTCTAAGCTGCGGGACGTACTCCACCGTGAAACATTCGGCGTGATGTAGCTCGTTGCTTCAACTTTAAAGGAGAATTCCAATATGAAAAAGAAATTGGTTGCACTGGCAATTGCTGGTGCGTTCGCGGCCCCAGTAGTTGCATCTGCGCAGGGGACGAACGTCACGATTTTTGGTCGTGTACAGGCTGAATACAGTGGTGTCGATAATGGCAATGTGCCTTACCAATCCGGTATCTCGGACAATGCCCGCGCATCGCGTTGGGGCCTGCAAATTACTGAAGATCTGGGCCGTGGCTTGAAAGCCAACGCCCGTATGGAAATGGGTTTGAACACTGGTTCAGGTTCGGCCTCCACCCCGCGTGAGCAGTGGGTCGGTCTGTCCCACAATAACTGGGGCGATGTGAAATTCGGTCGCGTTCAATCGCCGTTCAAGGATTTTGCTGGTGGCATGACGATTGATCCGTTTGCTTACACCACCCTGCAAGCCAACGGTGCTGGCGGCACGATGACGGGTAGCGCCAATGGTTTGGGTTCAGGCGCAAACGGTTTTGTCAACAGCGCAATCCGCTTTGACTCCGCCAATGTGGAAGGTTTTTCATTCGCTGGTTTGTTGATGCCTGGCGACTCCAACAATTTTGACCCAACCCAAAATGGTAATCTAACACAAGCATGGCAAGGTGCCGGTGGCGGCAATACTGGTGGCAAGAACGGTGAGTTTGACGGCCAAGCTGCAGCTAAATATGTCGGCAACTACATGGGACATGACTACAGCGTGTTCGGCGGCTACTCGCGCGACAATGCTAACGAAGCGCAAAAATTAGCTCTTGGTGTCAGAACCGAGGAAACCTGGCGCGCTGGTGGTACCTGGAAGTATGAAAATCTAAGCGTGGTCGGTCAGTATGAAAGAATTAACAACGCTATCGGCGCTGCAACCTGTACTTCGGCTTCAGCCTTGGCAGCCAATCCGCTAGTTTCTAGCAGTGGGCAATGTAATTCCGCGATGAACGCAGGTGGCGACGGCAGTATCTGGCACGTTGGTACCAACTACCAGTGGGGCAATACCCTGCTGGTGGCGCAAGGCGGTGCGATGACCGCTGAAGCGATTGGAGCGGTAGCAGGACGTGACGCCAAAAGCTTCACCGTGGGTGCGATCCACAGCCTGAGCAAGCGCACCAGCCTGTTTGGTGGTTATCAGCGTGTAACCCAAGGGCTGTCGGGTGCTGGCGGAACTACTACGGATGGCGAGGCTACTCTTACACCTGGGAGCTACGGTTCGGGCAACCGCAACACTTGGACGATTGGTATGCGTCACAATTTCTAATCGAGTCTTGATTAGCTGAAAATGGAGCGCTATAGCGCTCCATTTTTTTGTCTATTTTCTTATTCCGACTGATAATTTGTTATAATTTTTGGCACAGATTGTACAGTTTGGAGCTACAGCTATAACCATGCCACCGACAAGTGTTTGATTTATGCGGGATACGTGCTAGTATTTTGCACTTGGCGCTATGGCAATGCAACAGAGTAAGGAATCTCTGAACAAGTAACTCCGTCGCGCTCACGTGGGATTTGTTCAGAGGTTCCTTGATAACAAGAGACAAGGGGGATTGATATGCAAGCAGTACTCGCCAATCCCAGAGGGTTCTGCGCTGGGGTGGTGCGCGCCATCGAGATTGTCGAGCAGGCATTGGTGCTTTATGGTGCGCCGATTTACGTGCTGCACCAGATCGTGCATAACCAGCGGGTGATCCATGACCTGGAAGAACGCGGCGTGGTCTTTACCGAACAGATGGAGAGTATTCCATCCGGTGCGGTGACGGTGCTCAGCGCTCACGGCGTATCCGACGCTGTCATGAAGGCCGCACACAAGCAAGGTCTGGAAGTGATCGATGCGACTTGTCCGCTGGTCACCAAGGTGCATTTGCAGGCGCAACGTTATAGTAAAGATGCATACGAGGTGATAATTATCGGCCACCGCGGTCATGTCGAGGTGGAAGGTACCTATGGGCGGGTGCGCGGGCCAGTACAGGTGGTGGGCTCGGTCGAAGATGTGGCCACGCTGCAGGTGGCCGACCCACGCCAGGTGGCCTATGTTACCCAGACCACGCTCAGTCTGGATGATACGCACGCCATCGTAGAGGCCATGAAACAGCGCTTTCCGGACGTACGCGGGCCGGAATTATCGGACATCTGCTATGCGACCCAGAACCGCCAGAATGCGGTACGCACGCTGGCTGCCAAGGTGGATGTCATTTTAGTGGTAGGTGCGCGCAACAGTTCCAATTCTGCGCGTTTGCGGGAAGTTGGCGAAATGAGTGGGGTAAGTGCTTATTTGATTCAGGATGCGGATGAGATTTCTCCGGACTGGTTTGTCCGCAGCTCGCGCATCGGTGTGACGGCAGGGGCTTCCACCCCGGAGGTGCTGGTGCAGGGTGTGCTGGATCGTCTGCAGGAGCTGGGAGTAAGCCAGATCGACGAGTTGGAGGGAGTGCCCGAAGCTATTACATTCAGGCTACCAGCGGCGTTATTGCGACGCCAGAAGTCAGCATAAATATCAAAAAGAAATTGCAAGCAATCATTGTGCGCAGCTAGCATAGTTTAGTGAAGTTTTTTTGAAGGGGATGCACGTGGGAGTTCCTTTACGTCAACAAATAGCGGTCGGTAGTTACCTGATCAAACAAAAATTGCTGGGAATCAAGAAGTATCCTCTGGTGCTGATGCTGGAGCCTTTGTTTAAATGCAATCTGGCCTGTGCAGGTTGCGGCAAAATTGACTATCCGGACGAGATACTGGACAAGCGTCTTTCGTTTGAAGAATGCATGCAGGCAGTCGACGAGTGTGGTGCGCCGATGGTATCGATTCCGGGCGGTGAGCCGCTGATCCACAAGGAAATGCCGCAAATCGTGGCAGGTATCATTGCCCGCAAGAAGTATGTTTATCTGTGTACCAATGCATTGTTATTGAAAAAGAGAATTGACGACTATACACCGTCTCCTTATTTAACTTTCTCCATCCATCTCGATGGCATGAAAGAACGGCATGATAATTCGGTGTGTCAGGAAGGTGTGTTTGATCGGGCAGTCGAGGCGATAAAGCTGGCGCTGGGAAAAGGTTTCAGGGTCACCATCAACTGCACTTTGTTTCAGGGCGAAACTCCGAAGGACGTTGCCGAGTTTCTCGATTATGCCATGGAGCTAGGTGTCGAAGGAGCAACTATCGCGCCCGGATTCAGCTACGAGCGCGCCCCGCAGCAAGACATTTTTATTAAAGGCGAAGATACCAAGAAATTATTCCGGGGTATTTTTGAAATCGGCAAGACGCGCAAATGGAAGCTGAATCACTCGTCGCTCTATCTTGATTTTCTCGCGGGCAATCAGCGGTATGAGTGCACCCCCTGGGGCAACCCGACGCGCAATGTGTTTGGCTGGCAAAAACCCTGTTATTTATTGGCGGATGAAGGTTATGCGGCCACTTTCAAGGAGTTGCTGGATGACACGCCTTGGGATAAGTATGGCAACAGCAGTAACCCCAAGTGCGCACAATGCATGGCGCATTGTGGTTATGAGGCAACTGCCGTTGAAGACATGCTGCAACATCCACTCAAAGCGCTCGGGGTCTCGCTGCGCGGTCCCCGCACGGAAGGAGCCATGGCACCAGAGCTGCCGCGCACGTATGACATTTCCCTGGCTCACAAAGCTGGTAGAAAAGAATTCCCCATCCCGGTAGTGGTTGAACGCAAGGCAGGTGTGATGGACGCTGCATCCAGCAAACCGATTGCGACGGGCACTGACGGGTAATACGTCTGCCTCCTGAATCGGGCGCGTCGAGCGTATTGAGAGGTGCTTTTTACTGGAAAGATTGCCAATGTGAAAATCTTCCCCGGAATAAAATCTATTTCGAACTTGTGGGTGATCGCAGTCATGCTGCTGGTCACCACTTCCCTGTCCTGGGCGCAGAAGCCGGAGTCGGGCAGTCCCAAACAGGTGATATACCGTCTTCATGAAACACTGCTCGAGGCGATGCGCGAGGGCAGCAAGCTGGGCTATCGAGGCCGCCTCGAACTTCTGGCGCCTGCTATAGAGCGTTCGCATGATCTTGATTTTATCGCACGCACCACTCTGGGGAGCCACTGGGCCAAACTAGACCCAGAGCAGCAGCGCATTTTTATTGATACCTTCCGGCAACTCAGCATCAGCAGCTATGCAGAATGGTTTAAAAGCCATGAGGGAGAGCGGTTTGAATTCGTGGAGCAAAAACCTATGCCACGGGATCAGGTGTTGGTGCGGAGTCAGTTGGTTCCGGCAAAAGGCGAGGTGGTGCGCTTCGACTATGTTCTGCGTCAGACGAAAGACGGCTGGCGCATCGTCAACATCATGGCTGATGGTGTCAGCGATCTGGCACTGAAACGTGTCGAATACCGTGCCGTCCTCGAACGGGATAGCTTTCCGGCGCTCATCGACATGCTCAAGAAAAAGACCGTTCGGAGCGAGCAGAACTAAGGAAACGCCGGTTTATTCAGTCCGTTCGGATTTAATCGGCGTTTCCCTAACTATTGATCGTTGCGAACTGCCTCCTGAAGGATGACTGAAATAGTGCAATCTCCGCATAGCCGTAGTTACAGTATCTTTGCCCGCTGGGTCGTTGCTTCCTATCACCATGCTGCATGGGTCTTGCTGGCATCGCTGCTGATTGCGGTGGCATGCGGCGTATATACAGCGCGTAATCTGGGTATGAATAGCGATACCACAGATATGCTCTCAGAGCACCTGCCGTTTCGCGCAAATTACAAGCATTATAAGAATACGTTTCCACAAGATCAGGACATGGACACCCTGGTGCTGGTGCTGGACGCCCCCACACCTGAGCAGGCGCATGCTGCTACCAAGCGCCTGGCAGAGCGCCTGAAAGAAGACACCGTAAATATTAAAAATATTTATCTTCCAAACGGAGATGCTTTTTTTGAGCGCAATGGTCTGCTTTACGAAAGCATACCGGAACTTGGACGCATCACTGATCGACTGGCAGCCGCACAACCGCTGATCGCAAAAATTGCCGGAAATCCCACTCTGCATACCTTCGCTACCATGCTCACTGAAGCGGTGGAAGCGTTGCGTACAGGGCGCAGCTTAGAACTGGATTCAGTGCTGGGTGGGGTAAGCGCAACTTTGGATGCAAGACTCGCCGGTGTACCGCGAGCACTGTCGTGGCAAGTATTGTTTCGTGGCGAAGCACAGAAAAGTTCCTACCGGGAGTTGATGACGGTGCAGCCGAAGCTGGACTACACCCAGCTATCGGCAGCTGAACAGCCGATTACGGCACTGAGGGCTACTGCACGGGATCTTGGTTTGACGGATGATAGCTCGGTGCGACTGCGTGTTACCGGCGATGTGGCGCTAGCTGACGAGGAACTCAGAAGTGCGATGCTTGGCACGGAATACGCCGGGCTGCTTGCAGTCGTGCTGGTAGCGGGGGTACTTTATATCGCGCTGCACACGGCGGGCTTAATCTTCACCGTGCTGCTCAGTCTGGCGCTGGGCCTGCTGCTCACAGCGGCTTTCGCCACTGCGGCGGTTGGTCATCTGAATGTCATTTCGATTGCATTTGCGGTGCTCTATGTAGGTCTCGGTGTGGATTATGCAATCCATTTCCTGCTGCGGTATCGTGAGTTACTGGAAGACGCTCAGCCAACGGCGAAAGCTTTGCAGGAAGCTGGCGGCGACACCGGGCACCCATTATTTTTGTGTGCGATCACTACCGCTATCGGCTTCTACGCATTTATGCCTACCGCCTACCGTGGCGTTGCAGAGTTGGGATTGATCGCAGGTACCGGTATGCTGATCAGCCTGGTGGTTACCCTCACGCTGGCGCCTGCCCTGCAACGTTATTTCCCGACACGACCTGCAGCAGCATCAACTGGCGCAGAGGGCTTTCTGGGCAAGGCGCTCCAGTTACCTCTGAGGTGGCGTAAAGTGGTCTATGCCGGCACTTTGGCCGCATTGCTCGCGGCGGTGGTGGTAATACCCCAGATTGAGTTTGACTATAACTTGCTGAATTTGCAGGATCAGCGGGGAGAGGCTGTGCAGACTTTCCGGGAACTGCTGGCAGAAACCGAGCATACACCTTGGCATGCAGTTGCGTTAGCTGACGGTGGGGAGGAGGCGGGTCGTTTGACACAGCGTTTGACGAGTTTGCCGGAAGTGAGCAAAGTGGTCACGATCCTTGATTTTGTACCCGCAGAGCAGGAGGAGAAGCTGGCTCTTATCGAAGAGATGGCGCTCACGCTGGGACCGCTTACGCTTCCGGCAGCGCCACCGGCAGCAAATCAACAGACGCTGGCACAGCAGCGCGCTGCACTGGATGCGCTGAGTGCTGCGCTGGATCGGTTCATCGCCGAACGGCCCGAGCACCCCGCGTTGCCGGCAGCTCGCAGCCTCAGGACATCGCTGGGGGCGCTGCTCGCCGGTGTCGATGCAGCGACTGGCATCGACGATAAGAACAAACTGCTACATGCAGTTGGCAAAGACTTGCTAGCGCTGTTGCCCGATGCCATGCAGCGCTTGCACACTTCAATTGAAGCTGTCCCATTCAATCAGCAACAGCTGCCCGAAGCGTTACAAACGCGCTGGCACAGCCAGACGGGGCAATATCGGATCGCAATTTATCCGGCAGAGAATGTCAACGATAACCAGGCACTGCGACGTTTCGTGCGGGCGGTGCAACAAGAGGCACCGCAGGCTACCGGCGCGCCAGTGATAAGTCTGGAAGCAGGCGAAGCGGTGGTACAGGCATTCATCCTGGCCTTCTCGCTGGCGCTGGCGGGGATTACCATAATACTTCTGGTAATGTTGCGCAGTGTGGTATTTACCCTATTGGTGTTGACCCCGCTTTTGCTGGCCGCTCTATTCACTGGTGCTGCTACAGTATTATTGGGGGTTCAGTTCAACTTTGCCAATATCATTGCCTTGCCGCTGCTGCTAGGTATCGGTATCGACAGCGGCCTGCACATGGTGCAGCGAAGCTGTAGTCACGGGATGACCCACGAAGACCTGATGCACACCAGCACCACGCGCGCTACTTTTTACAGTGCGCTGACTACGTTGGTCGGGTTTGGCAGTCTGGCATTCTCATCGCATCAGGGTACTGCCAGCATGGGGGTACTGCTCACCATAGGGCTGGCACTTACGCTGATCTGCATTCTGGTCATATTGCCAGTGTTGCTGGCAACTGCGGCCCGGAGTACAAACTCATGAACCGGGTTTTCCATGGGCTTCAAGTGTCATGCGCTGACGAATGAGAGTGAATGGCTGGTGAATGGTGAATGGAGAGCGGGTTATATGTCGGCTACCGTGTTTGCGGCAAATCTGAGAAAATGAAATCTATGCACTAATTCAATGGTTTTTGTTTATACTTCGCACCCTGAATCGAATGCCGCATTACAGAACGGAACAAGATCAACGGGAGAACAACACACCTGATATCTGATCATGAAGCCTAAGGAACCTCTAAGGAAACACCGATTTATTCAGTCCGTTCGGGCTGAGCCTGTCGAAGCCTTTGCCAGCATGCTGAGTTATATAGGTAGCATTTCGACAAGGCCTTCAGTTCTGAGCAAAGTCGAAGGATCAATGCGAACGGATTTAATCTGCGTTTCCCTAAATAAATCCTCCGTAGAGCGCGTTGCTGCCACAACCCGAGTGGGACGAAGCTTTTCGAGCGGTCTGCTGCATCAGGCCTGTAGCGGAGGGGATCGACCATTCGTGTCCTCGTCTTTCGTGCAGCCCGTTCTGCAAAACCACCGTTATGCTCACGTGGGACTTGTTCAGAGGTTCCCTAACCTGACTACAATCTTGTTACTGCTATCCGTTATGCTGTTCGCGGGTTGCGCTACCGTATCCCGGAATGACCAGGGCGACCAGACTTCTCAGGCTGCACAGGGTGTCAAACCAGTTGATCCCTACGAGAGCACCAACCGCGCATTTTATAAGATCACTGATGTTGTTGACCGGACCGTTCTGGAGCCGGTTGCCAATGCCTATATAGAACATGTGCCTTACCCCTTGCGGCGTTCAATCGGAAATTTCTATGATAACGTTGCTTATCCAAATGTAGCCTTGAATGCTTTTCTGCAAGGCAAGGTGCAACAGGGACTCGAGGATACCTTGCGCTTTGCCGTCAATTCGACCATAGGCCTGTTTGGACTCTTTGACATGGCAACACCCATGGGGCTGAAGCAGAACGATGAGGATTTTGGGCAAACATTGGGAGTGTGGGGTGTGGATACCGGCTCTTATTTATTTCTTCCTTTTCTCGGCCCCAGTAGCAGTCGCGATGTATCCAGTATCCCCGTCGGCATAGTTACCAATGCTCTTTTTTATATAACCAGCGCCGCAGTTTTTGCACCCATAGGTATTTTGGGGATTATTGATAAGCGCGCGCGATTATCAGGCTCCATGCTGATTCGTGATCAAGCGGCGTTGGACGCCTATCTGTTTGTGCGTGAGGCTTCTTTGCAGCAGCGCAAGCATCAGATTTATGACGGTAGCCCACCACCTGAAAGTTATGACGACCCTTTTCAGGATGATTCAGTAGAAAGTAATCCAGTACAAAACAATCCCGCGCGGGATCGTCGCACCGACAGGGTGTCGCGTTTGCAAAGTGACCCAATAGAAATGACGCTCGATCTTCCGCGGGCTGACCTTCCATATATTGATCTTCAGCATAACCCCGCAAGGGACCGGCGTACGGACAGAGCACCACTCCTACGCCAGGAGGGGGGAGTTATCACCGGGCCAGAACTGCTGACACCATGAAAATAATTTCCCCCATGACGTAGCATGGAACCGGGAGGCATAACTCCAGTCTGACTACATCGGATTGGCACCGCCTGCTGGGGGAGTGCCAATGAGTTACAATACAAAGCCATGTAACCAAGCATTTAGCACGGAAATAATTAAAGAGGCCTTAATTGTATGACCAGAACATTTCTGCAGGAAAACAGCGGTAACCGCGTGAGCAAGACTGCCGCTGCTGGCCAGCAGCCAGACTTGGGGCGAGACGACGCTACCGATGCCACGGTGCTGGAAAAAGCCCTTACCACAGCGCGTACGGCACTGCTATCGCTACAGAAGGAGGATGGACACTGGTGTTTTCCGTTGGAAGCGGATTGCACCATCCCGGCCGAGTATGTGCTGATGATGCACTTTATGAATGATGTGGACGTTGATCTGGAAATCAGGTTGGCCCGATTTATCCGTGAACAACAGGATCTGGAGCATGGCGGTTGGGCGCTGTATTATGGCGGTCACTTCGACCTGAGTGGCACAATCAAGGCTTACTATGCTCTGAAGATCGTTGGCGACTCACCGGACGCGCCACATATGGTGCGTGCCCGCACAGCCATCCTGGCGCACGGCGGCGCAGCGCAGGGCAACTCATTCACCCGGATACTGCTCGCCATGTGGGGCCAGATTCCCTGGCGCGGGGTGCCATTCATGCCGGTGGAAATTATATTGTTGCCGAGCTGGTTTCCTTTTCACCTGAGCAAGATTGCCTACTGGTCGCGCACTGTGACCGTGCCACTGACCATTCTATACTCGCTGAAGGTGCAGTCTGCCAACCCACGTAAGGTCAATATCCCCGAGCTGTTCACCGTACCGGCGGAAGATGAACGCGACTACTTTCCAGTGCGTTCAACGCTCAATCGGCTGTTCCTGCTGGTCGAGCGCACCGCTCGATTATTCGAACCGCTCATTCCACAGGCTTTGCGTCGAGTTGCGCTACGCCGTGCAGAACAGTGGGTAGTGGAACGGCTTAATGGCGAGTGCGGTCTGGGAGGAATTTTCCCAGCCATGGTGAATGCCAGCGAGGCGTTGGCATTGTTGGGATATCCCTACGAACATCCTTACCGGGAGCAGTGCCGCCAAGCGCTACGCGGATTGCTGGTGGAGGAGGGTGAGCGCGCTTGGTGTCAGCCGTGCACTTCGCCGGTGTGGGACACGGTTCTTGCAACCCTTGCTTTGCAGGAAGATGTGAACGCAGATCAGAAATCAATCCGAAAAGCCCTTGATTGGTTGGTACCCCTGCAGATACTCGATGCGCCGGCAGATTGGCAGGAAGATCACCCCGGGCTGGCTGGTGGCGGTTGGGCCTTCCAATACGCTAACCCTCACTACCCTGATCTGGATGATACGGCTGCAGTGGCTTGGGCAATGCATCAGGCGGATCCTCAGGCTTATCGTGAAAGTCTGGAACGGGCGGCAGATTGGCTTGCCGGAATGCAGTCCAGCAACGGTGGTTTTGCTGCATTTGATGCGGACAACACCTGTTACTATCTTAATGAAATCCCCTTTGCCGATCACGGTGCGTTGCTTGATCCGCCCACCAGCGACGTCAGCGCCCGCTGCACGGGTTTCCTGGCTTTATATGGCAAGGCCGGACAGCAGGATCGCATGAAGCGTGGATTGAGTTACCTGTTCGGTGAGCAGGAGCCCAGTGGCGCCTGGTTCGGGCGCTGGGGAAGCAATTATATTTACGGTACTTGGTCAGTATTGGAGGCTTTGCGGTTGGCGCGTGTAGATACCGATCACATCGCTATCCGTCGCGCGGTGCAATGGCTGAAATCTGTGCAACGTGACGATGGTGGCTGGGGTGAAGGCAACGATAGTTACTTCGATCCGCAGCAGGCCGGATGTTTCTTTACAAGTACCTCGTTCCAGACCGCCTGGGCATTACTGGGTCTGATGGCAGCAGGGGAAGGGCACAGTCAAGTGGTGCGTCGTGGCATCGAATACCTGCTGCATGAACAAGGGGATGATGGCCTATGGCACGATCCATGGTTCACTGCACCGGGTTTTCCACGGGTTTTCTATTTGCGATACCATGGTTATACAAAATACTTTCCATTGTGGGCTTTGGTGAGATTTCATGCGCTGACTCGGAAAGCTTCCGCGTGAGGATGGTCGGTATCGTTACGGCCATGCGGGTGGAAGCGCGCTGTCTAACTTCGTCACGCCTGCCCTTCAATGCAAGGGTTAGCCTAGGGAAGGGTGCGGCGATATGGCTCTGCGGGATGGGTGAAAAAGCCGCGCGGGAAGCAGCAGTAGGATTGCAGGCAAGTGGTTGTACTACCCTGGTGAGTTTCGGACTTGCAGGTGCGTTGGATCCAGGTTTGCGTCCGGGGGACTTGGTGTTGCCGGAATCGATTCACGCCGGATGCATATTGCCAGTCGACCTGGATTGGCGTAATCGCCTGCAACAGCGTTTGCCTGTTCACTTGAGCGTTGCGAGTGGCATACTGGCTGCAAGTCCGCAAGTTCTGACCTCAGCGGGTGCAAAACGTGGGTTGGCAGAAGCTACCGGAGCTTGTGCGGTGGACATGGAAAGTGGTGCAGTAGCCGAGGTGGCTGCGAGTGCCGGTATACCATTTCTTGCGGTGCGAGTGATTGCAGACCCGGTTGAATTTTCACCCCCTCCCGCCTTACTCAATGCAGTGCGGCCAGATGGCAGTGCTGATCTGGCTCGCCTGCTGGCTTTGTTGCTGCAAGGATCTGTGACTCTGGGCACATTGCTGCGCCTCGCAGCGCAGCTCCGAGTCGCGCGCGCTACTCTCATGGCAGTGGTACAGCATGCAGGTACGGAACTGGGAGTTGCCTCCGATCAAGCCCATAACTGAGCGACAGACTGTAGTTGCAACGAATTTATTTGTTCCAGGTTTACGCCAACAGGTAGCAATCTGCGGCATTATTTAGATAGTCTGCTCGTTTACTAAATCGGGCTTCATTCAACCGAGACTTTCCAATAGAACTCAATTTCTATTGGAAGCCATTAGGCAAATATTGCCGTGTTGGTGCCGGTTTGAAAATTGATCAAATTTTGAGTTGTTCATCGATCAACGATTGGTCATGATCAAACCAATAGAAAATAGGCTCTTCGCGTAATCGAGTGGGTAAATTTCATGTTTTTTAGAGTTTCGGGAGCATAGACGTGAGTATTTTCAGCCGTAAATATTCTTCATCGCGTAGCCCATATGCACGGCGTTGGATGACTCGTATCTTGTTATTGAGTCCTTCAA
>CAMDAX010000049.1 GCA_945888885.1 Nitrosovibrio sp. Nv4
ACCTTTTGTCGATGCAATAGTTATTTTACATCGTCTCTTTCAAATTTTTCTGAGGCAAGTATTTTCTGTTCAGCGTGCGCCTTCATACCGGGCTGCAGCTCTGTGTAGCTGATCGGCGACATGGCACCGCATGCTCCCGGTTTGATTACTTTCACCTCCGCACCATATTTGGAAATACCTTGGTGAGTCCCTCGGCATAGCCAAGGGTTTGCCTTATTAAATCACTTGGAAATTACTTGGAATTTTGAATTTCTTGAGGCGCCCTACGCCTGCAAATGCAGGCGTCGATGCTCGTCGCTACAGAAAAACTTGTCTTGCGAGGTGATACTTTCACTTTTCGGCAAATGCACGCTGCAATAAGCGCAGCACACCATATCTTCGCCTGCAGTGGGTGGCGGCGGGGTTTCATCCAATTTTTTTGCCCCGCGCCAGCGTTTCCTTATTACCCAGAAAACCAGCACAATAATAAGGGCAAAGAACATCAATCTACCCAATGAGCACCTCTAAAAATCCAGATTTCGTCACAATACTTCGTTACTCACAAAAAATGTTTCCTTATCCAAATTCCATTTTATTAGTGACACTTCGTTGATATCCTCACTCGCACCTGGCCGTACTATGCATACTGTCTGCGGCGTTCGTCATCGCCTCATTTCACTTTCGAACTGGAATTACATATCAGTCATATGCTGCGTCTATATTTTTTGTTCCCGCCTCGTTCTTATTTAGAATTTTGAAGTTTTAGAGGCGCCCCAATGCGGTCATCTCCGTTGCGACTGTCTCTATTACCGTATCGAAATTGGTCGGGGTGAGAGGATTCGAACCTCCGACTCCTGCGTCCCGAACGCAGTACTCTACCAGGCTGAGCTACACCCCGAAAATGATTGGCGGATCCCGCTATGAGCGGTATCTCTAATAATTTCGTGCTACCGCAAAAACAGCCAATTGTAACAAACATTCCTTGTAATTAGAATTTGGCAGCGACTCAATCGTCGCCGATGCCATAGCGGATTCAGCTTGTGCCCGCTGCCGTGCGTAATCCAACGCACCGGTCTGTTGAATAACCTGCAAAACCGGCTGAAACCCCCCTTCTCCACCCTGCTCAATGGCGTTTCGTATAATTGCAGCCTGCTCGCTTGAACCCGTTCTCATCGCATAAATCAGTGGCAGCGTAGGCTTGCCTTCAGCCAGGTCATCTCCCAGATTTTTGCCAGTGTCATGATAGTCACCGGAGTAATCCAGCATGTCGTCAGTCAATTGAAACGCTGTGCCAAGATGCATGCCGTAGGCGGACATCGCTTCTTCTTCTGCCGGCGTGGCATTGCCAAGAATCGCCCCCAATCGGGTCGCTGCCTCGAACAGCTTTGCAGTTTTATAACGGATCACCCGCAGATAGTTTTCCTCATCAACATCAGGGTTACGACAGTTGAGCAACTGTAATACCTCACCCTCAGCGATCGTATTGGTGGCATCAGCCAGCACCTGCATAACACGCATATCATTCACTTCCACCATCATCTGGAACGCACGTGAGTAAAGGAAATCCCCTACCAGTACGCTGGCGGCATTACCGAACAAAGCGTTGGCGGTAGCCTTGCTGCGCCGCAATTCAGACGCATCCACCACGTCATCGTGCAACAGGGTCGCGGTATGAATGAATTCTACAACTGCCGCAAGATCGTGATGGCGTTTGCCCGAGTAATTAAAGGCACCGGCAGACAAAATTACCAGTGCAGGCCGCAGCCGTTTCCCTCCACTGTTGATAATATATTCACTTACCTGGCGAATGAGCACCACATGTGAGTGAAGTTTTTCACGGATAACTTCATCTACGGCACCCATATCCTGGGTAATAAGACTTCTGATATGTTCAATTGACACGATGGTACCTGCGAAAAAGCTGTCATGTTAAGAACGTCATCACTGGCGTGTCAAGCTCGATAGTGCAGACACTTCTGCATTTTCCACACAATCCCCATTCGCAACAAGCCTTTGACCTGATGAGTCCGGCTAATGTATAATTCGCGCTTCAGTAAAAGATACATATGGAGTCCGACATGTATGCGGTCATAAAAACCGGCGGAAAACAATATCGCGTTGAAGCCGGTGAAAAACTTAAGATAGAACAGATACCGGCAGATATCGGCAGTGAACTGGTGATTGACCAGGTATTGATGATCGCTGATGGTGATAATATCTCAATGGGCAAACCTCTTGTGAGTGGTGCCACGGTTCAGGCGACTGTGCTGAAGCAAGGCCGACACGACAAGGTACGCATTTTTAAAATGCGTCGGCGTAAGCATTACCAGAAACATCAAGGACATCGGCAGAACTATACCGAGATCCAGATCACCGGCATTTCGGCATAAGGAGAGCTTACCATGGCACATAAAAAAGCAGGCGGCAGTTCCAGAAATGGTCGCGATTCACATGCCAAGCGCTTGGGCGTTAAAAGCTACGGTGGTGAACTGATTCATGCGGGAAGCATCATTATTCGCCAGCGTGGTACCCAGGTTCATCCAGGTGACAACGTCGGCATGGGTAAAGATCACACTCTGTTTGCCAAGATCACCGGCAAAGTTAACTTCAGTGTGAAAGGCCCGACACAGCGCAAAACGGTAAGCATCGTACCGGCCTAGAGTTAATCAGTTCCATCATGAAAAGCCCTGTCCGGTACGATAGGGCTTTTTTGTTTGTGCCATTGAATTAAAACTATCTTACTTTTCGTTCCCGTCTCGTCTTGTTTAGAACTTTGAATTTTTAGAGGTGCCCTTATGAAATTCATCGACGAAGCAAAAATTCAGGTGATTGCCGGCAAAGGCGGTGACGGCTCAGCCAGTTTCCGCCGGGAAAAATTCATTCCAAGGGGTGGGCCAGATGGTGGTGACGGCGGGCATGGCGGCAGTATTTTTGCCATTGCTGACCGCAACATCAACACTTTGGTGGACTACCGTTTTGCGCGCATTCATCGTGCCAAAAAAGGCGAGAACGGTCACGGTGCGGATCGTTACGGCAAGGGTGCCGAGGATATCGTGTTGCGCATGCCCGTCGGTACGGTCATCACTGATAATGCTACCGGGGAGGTCATCGCCGATCTCAAGTGCCACCAACAAAAAACCTTGCTGGCAAAAGGCGGTGCAGGTGGGATCGGCAATCTGCACTTTAAATCCAGCACCAACCGCGCACCACGTCAATTCACCTTTGGCGAACCGGGGCAGGAATTCGAACTTAAACTGGAGCTAAAGGTGCTGGCGGATGTCGGGCTTCTGGGTATGCCCAACGCGGGTAAATCCACCCTGATTCGCGCCGTCTCCGCTGCTCGTCCGAAAGTGGCGGATTACCCCTTCACCACGCTGCATCCCAATCTGGGTATGGTACGGGTAGATCAGAACCGCAGTTTCGTGATGGCAGATATCCCCGGCCTGATAGAAGGCGCAGCGGAGGGCGCTGGACTGGGGCACCGTTTCCTCAAACATCTTGCCCGCACCCGCCTGCTGCTGCATCTGGTAGATGTCGCACCGCTGGATGAAAGTATCGATCCCGTACGCGAGGCTAAAGCCATCGTAAAAGAACTGAAGAAATATGACGAATCGCTCTACCAGAAACCGCGCTGGCTGGTGCTCAATAAAACCGACATGCTGCCCGCAGATGAACGTGAAAAGATTTGCCGAAAACTTATCCGTGGCTTGGGTTGGAAGGGGAAAAGCTTTATCATTTCGGCGCTCACCGGCGAAGGCTGCAAGGAACTGACCTATGCCATCATGGAACATCTGGAGCAGGAATCCATAGAATCTGATGCGTCAGGTGGCTGATTTATTTTATTCATTGCAGAGTACAAACGGTTAACCAGGTTAGTTCTGAACATGGCCATGCAATCAGTTTTAAAACAATCTCAACGTATCGTCATAAAAGTCGGCAGCAGCCTCGTTACCAATCAGGGACAGGGGCTCGATCATGCCGCGCTGTCGCGCTGGGCCGCACAAATTGCCGGACTCAAACGAATGGGCAAGGAGGTCGTGCTGGTTTCTTCCGGTGCGATAGCCGAAGGCATGCAACGCCTGAGCTGGAAAAAACGCCCCCATGCACTGCACGAGTTACAGGCTGCTGCCGCAGTCGGACAAATGGGATTGGTACAGGCTTATGAATCCTGCTTCCGCAGTCATGAACTGCAGGCCGCGCAAGTGCTGCTCACGCATGAGGATCTATCCGACCGTAGGCGCTACCTCAACGCTCGCTCGACTCTGACCACGCTACTAAGCTTGAAAGTCATTCCGGTCATCAACGAAAATGACACGGTAGCCACCGAGGAGATTCGCTTCGGTGACAATGACACCCTGGCTGCGCTGGTAACCAACCTGATTGAAGCAGATGTACTGGTAATTCTCACCGACCAGGCCGGACTATTCACGGCTGACCCACGCAAGGATACGCAAGCCAGACTGGTAAATGAAGCCAAGGCCGGCGATCCGGCGCTGGAAGCAATGGCAGGCGGCACTGGCAGCGACATCGGTCGCGGTGGCATGCTGACCAAGGTGATTGCGGCAAAACGCGCTGCGCGTAGCGGCGCTCACACTATCATCGCGTCAGGACATGAGGTTGAGGTGCTGATCCGCCTTGCTCAGGGAGAAACTATCGGCACCCAATTGCTGGCAGAAACCATGCCGCTGGCAGCACGCAAACAATGGCTTGCTGATCACCTGCAAATACGCGGGAATGTCACACTGGATGCCGGCGCAGTGAAAGCGCTCTCAACTAGCGGCAAAAGCCTGCTGCCAATAGGCGTGATAAGCGTCAGTGGTGATTTTGAACGTGGAGAGGTGGTGATTTGTCTTGACCCGACAGGCAGGGAAATCGCCCGTGGGTTGATCAATTACAGTGCTGTAGAAACCAGAAAAATTTTGCAGCGGACAAGCAATGAAATTGAAGTCATCCTGGGTTACGTGGACGAATTGGAACTGATTCATCGAGATAATCTGGTTCTGCTTTAAAAAAGCAAAACCAGATTAAGGTGAACCTCATCTTTAGGAAACCTCTGAATCCGTACTCCGTGGAACGCGCACTGCTGGCTACTGAATCACGCGTGGATGACTGCCTCGCTTCAAAGCGTAAATGGCCTCTTCCTTATCTTTCACAATACCATTAGCTGGACAAAAGAAATATCTGGCAAGCGCCCGTTGCGCATAATGCTGAGGTATATTTTCGACTTCCTCCCATTTCGATACTCGTGCTCGCGCCCAAGTCTTGTCGTCACGACCCATGGCATAGAGCCTTCTTTCGGTGGCGTGAAATTTAAATATCAATATTTCCCCTTTCGCTTCCTGGCTCGCGCACCGCATGCCCTCATAGCTTATGTTCATCGCTCCTGCGGGTGATTTGATCACCAGACTGTAGCGCACTATGCCATCCTCTCCTACCGTGATGGATGGAGCATCGATGTAATGGAGATTTCTGCTGGCAGGGCCAGGATCAAATAGCAGCAGAGTCTCCGCTTTGGGGTAGGCAGGCAATTGCACCTGCAGTTCAGCCCAGGTTTTGTCGCCATCAAATTCACTATCGAATCCCTTCAATTCCTTCTGCTCGGCGTACGCTGCGAACGGCAGGAAGCATAGGAACAACAGGATTTTTTTCATGATGTGACCACCACTAAGTCATCGATCAGCGAGTCGCGCACTGCTGCATCCACTGGCTCAACCAGAGCCTGATAAGCGGGATGGTCAATACCCATGCTCAAGGCAGCACCCTGGCGCAGTGCCCGGATCATATCCTGAGCGAGTTCAAAACGAAGAAAATGCACCGAGGAGGTTTTTTCTTCGGTCTCACGCTCCAAGTCTTCATCGGCAATGGCATAAACTGGGGCATATTCCTGCACCCTCACCCATACCGTGTCTTCTATGCCAATCAACTCTGCCAAACTGGCGGCACGTTCGACCGGGTCGGTATACTCGATCATCATGGTAGCTTTCCAGTTGCTGCCGTCTGGAACCAGAGGGCCGTACGTACGCAACTCGTCGAGTATGCCCTCTTCCTCAAATATTTTCTCTACCCGCAGCATTTCCTGAATTTGATAACGGACAGTCAATTCATCCTCGAAAATAAGCGTGATGTTTTCACCCAGCCGGACTTTACGGTTTTTTTTGTGCGCCATCACTCGTGCACGAAATTCCTGCCGCGCTTTGGCGTAGGCTTCCAGAGTCATCAGGCTGTCACGGGTAATTTTGGTCATGATCCCTTTATAGCATCAGGGGCGAGGCATACCACGCCCGATTATTCGATTACAGTTACTCAGTCGAGTCCGTAGGCTATCCTGATCAGCGTCAACGGGTGTTGCTTCTGCGCCTGGCTCTCGCCCATGCCTTGCTGGATATGACGTCCGGCAACGGCGCAGTCGGAGCTGATATAGTCAGGAGCTGACGCTGCCATCTGCTTGAATACTGGTTTGCCGATTTTCATGGAATCGGCGAAGTGTTCACTTTTGACCCCCCAAGTGCCGTCGTGGCCGGAACAGCGCTCCACCACACTGACCTTGGTGCCAGGAACCATTTGCAGCATATCTCTGGTCTTCTGGCCGATATTTTGCACCCGCAGATGACAAGGGATATGATAAGACACATTGCCCAATGGCTGTTTGAAATCGGTCTTGAGCAGACCGTCACGGTTGCGCAGCATCAGATACTCAAACGGATCGGACATTGCTGCCGCCACTGCCTTCACATCCTCGTCATCCGGGAACATGAGCGGCAACTCCTGTTTGTACATGAGCGTGCAGGAAGGTACCGGCGTAAGTATCGCATAACCTTCTTTTGCCAGTTTTACCAGATGCGGAATGTTTACATTTTTAAGCTTCTCCACCGCATCCAGATCGCCCAGTTCCAGCTTGGGCATCCCGCAACAAGCCTCTTTCTCTACCAGACGCACCGAAATTTCATTGTGCTCGAGTATTTTCAATAAATCGTGACCAATGCCGGGTTCATTGTAATTCACATAACAGGTGGAATAAATCGCAACTTTGCCCAGCGTCCTGGCACCACCCCTCACCGCAAACGACTCATTAATCCTGGCATTTGCGCGGAATTTATGGCTGTCATACTCGGGCAGCTTACGCTCGGCATGGATTCCCAGCATGCTATCCATTAGCTTGCGGGCGAGAGGGGTTTTATTAACAGCATTTACTGTCTGCACTACCACCGGGATAGTGGCTAACTTACCCATGAGATCGGTACTGGACAGCAGCTTGTCTCGAAAACGGATGTTGCCTTTTTTATATTTGACCGCTTTCGCACGCAGCATCAAATGCGGAAAGTCCACGTTCCATGGATGCGGCGGCACATAGGGGCATTTGGTCATGAAACACATGTCGCAGAGGTAACAACGGTCCACTACTTCCCAGTATTTCTGCTTCTGGACGCCATCCAACTCGCCGCTAGTGCCTTCATCTATGAGGTCAAACAATCGCGGGAATGCCGTACACAGATTGACGCAGCGGCGGCAGCCTTGACAGATATCAAACACACGCTGCGCCTCATCGAGCAGCTTGGTTTCATCGTAAAAATCTGGATTCTTCCAGTCGAGTGGATGGCGCTTGGGTGCCTCCAGACTGCCTTCGCGGGTGGTCATGGGAATGGGGAGAATAAGTCCGGCGGGATATGCAGGATTGCTGTGGGCTGACCGGGCCGGAATAGAGGCTCCGGTTCAGTCAGCCCATTTTTTACAATCCTCTTCTACTAATCAGCGAAATTATCCAAAGCCTTCTGGAAACGGTTGGCGTGAGAACGTTCAGCCTTGGCCAATGTTTCAAACCAATCAGCAATTTCATCAAAACCTTCATCACGGGCAGACTTGGCCATACCGGGATACATGTCGGTATATTCATGGGTCTCGCCAGCGATGGCGGTTTTCAGATTATCCCGGGAAGCACCGAAAGGCAGACCGGTAGCCGGGTCCCCGCAGCTTTCCAGATATTCCAGATGACCGTGGGCATGACCGGTTTCACCTTCAGCGGTGGAACGGAATACTGCTGCCACATCATTCTGGCCCTCCACATCCGCTTTGGCAGCAAAATATAGATAGCGGCGATTGGCCTGAGATTCGCCAGCAAAGGCCGCTTTCAAATTAGCTTCGGTTTTCGATCCTTTTAAATACATGATTTTCTCCTATTGAGGTAACGGGTTGATGATTAAAAATTACACTGACTGACTGACAGAACACCCAGAATGAAATGATATGCTGAAATAGCGCGAATTTCAGATTGTCTAGAGTGTAGGAAGACTAGCGGAGGGCTCCTGGCTTGTCAACTACGCGTGTTGACACTACGCGTGTTGATACTACTTCCTTCGGGGTGAGTAGTCCGGCCAGTCACTCTCGATTCATTCTTGTTGAAAACAAGCTGGCCGAAACAATCATTGCACCACCCGCCCATTCCTTGAAAGTCATGGCCTCATTTGTCAGAAAATACGCGGCAACGGCTGCCACTACCAATTCAAACAACATAATCACGATAGCCCGATTCGCCGGAATATGAGTCAGGCCATATTGCACGACCAGACTCAGGGCAAACACCACTAACCCTATCCCCAACATGAGCAACCACGAATCTGCAGAAATATCAGCAAGCGCAAATGGGGTGGGCAAAAACAAGCTATGACCTAGCCCCATCAACATCACTCCCAGCCACAGCGCCAGAGACTTCAACTGGATACTGTGATGTTGATCTTTTCGGATCAGTACATTCATCAATGCAAACATGATACCGCCTGACAATCCCATCCAGTCACCATAGGATGAAGGCAGCGGAAAACCGCTGTCAGGCTGCCACAACATGGTTACCGCACCGGCCAGCGAAAGGGCTATTACCAAATACCCGTGCAGACTCAGTCTCTCGTTCAATAGCAGGCGCGCAAGCAGGATAGTCCACAGCGGCGCGAGATAAAATAACAGTAATACTCGCATTACTTCGCCGTGAATAATGCCGAGAATATATGCGATGTTAGTCCAACCTGCGAATAGAGCGATCCAGAATAGCAGTTGTGGCTTACCGCTGAATATATATGATATTCGTACACTTTTACGGAATAGCACCAACCCTAGCGACAAGGCGATGGAGTAAGTAATTACCGTTGAGACCTGTCCGCTGACTCCATTTTGCTCCAGCAACCGGTAGGGATACCACAGCAACCCCCAAATGGCGGCGCCAATGAGCAGGGCTGCTGCCGGAAAAATATTTTGCTTGTTTGGTGTGGTTAACAACTCGCTCGGCCTTTATAATTCGACATTGATCAACAGTGGGAAATTAGAGGTGCTCAATAGTGAATTCAAACCTCAACCGTCTGCAGCCTTACCCCTTTCAGAAACTCAACCGACTATTCGAAAGAATCACGCCTGACCCGGCCTTTCCACCTATCAATTTACATATTGGTGAGCCCAAGCACGCAACACCCGATTTCATTCGCCAGGCCCTGACAGACAATCTTGCCGGGTTGGCACATTATCCCACAACGCTTGGAACCAAGTCGCTACGCGCGAGTATTGCCACCTGGCTGATGCGTCGCTATCACCTGCCTGCCATCAATCCCGATACCGAGGTTATTCCAGTCAACGGCAGCCGTGAGGCACTATTCTCTTTCGCCCAAACGGTGATAGATGCATCCCTCCCGCAAGCAGCAGTGGTCTGCCCCAACCCTTTTTATCAAATCTATGAAGGTGCAGCGCTGCTGGCCGGCGCTACACCTCATTTTCTCAACACCCTGCCAGAAAATAATTTCGCGCTGGACTATGCGCAGCTACCTAGCGACATCTGGTCATGCACGCAGCTAATTTACGTCTGCTCGCCCGGCAACCCCACCGGTAGAGTAATGTCGCTGGACGAATGGCGGCAACTGTTTGCGCTTTCTGACCATTACGGTTTCATCATCGCTGCCGACGAATGTTATTCGGAAATTTATTTCAACGAATCCCAGCCGCCGCTGGGTGCACTGGAAGCTGCGCATCGCCTGGGGCGTAGCGGTTTCCCCCGGCTGGTAGTGTTCAGCAGCTTGTCGAAACGATCCAATGTGCCGGGTATGCGTTCCGGCTTTGTTGCAGGAAATGCCGCGATACTGGAAAAATTCCTACTCTATCGCACTTACCACGGCAGCGCGATGAGTCCGGCGGTGCAGGGGGCAAGTGAGGCAGCATGGAATGACGAAGCACATGTGGCAGAAAACCGCCGCTTATACCGGGAGAAATTCGCCGCAGCCACTGCGTTACTGCCGACAGCCCTGTCGGCAGCCATACCCGCAGCCGCTTTTTATTTATGGGCAAAAACACCGGTGAGCGATATTGAATTCGCCCAACAGCTTTATCGCGATTATAATGTCACGGTTCTACCGGGCAGTTACCTGGCGCGGCATGCGCACGGTGTCAATCCCGGTGAGAATTTCGTGCGTATCGCACTGGTCGCGCCACTGGCGGAATGTGTGGAAGCGATCGGGCGCATAAACAGCTTAGTCGGCAATCTCTAAGAATTTGAATTGATAGCTACATCTTTTAAGGAAAATCATGGATCAACTGCAAAGCACCATTGAGGAAGCGTTTGAACGCCGTGCTGACATTACCCCGCGTAACGTCGAAGCTAAACTCAAGGAATCCGTCACACAGGTACTGGATATGCTCGACAACGGCAAGTTGCGGGTAGCGGAAAAAATCGACGGCGAATGGCACACCCACCAATGGATTAAAAAAGCCGTGCTGCTGTCTTTCCGCATGGAAGACAACAGCTTCATCAAGGGAGGCTTCTCCAATTACTTTGATAAAGTCCCTTCCAAATTTGCAGATTACAGCTCCAAGGATTTTCGTAACGGCGGCTTCCGCGTGGTGCCGCCCGCAGCCGTGCGCAAGGGCTCGTTTATCGCTAACAATGTTGTATTGATGCCATCGTATGTCAATATTGGCGCTTATGTGGGCGAAGGCACTATGGTCGATACCTGGGCCACGGTTGGCTCCTGTGCCCAGATAGGCAAGAACGTTCATTTGTCTGGTGGGGTGGGCATAGGTGGTGTACTAGAGCCAGTACAGGCCAACCCGACCATTATCGAGGACAACTGTTTCATTGGTGCGCGCTCTGAAGTTGTCGAAGGTGTAATTGTCGGCGAGAACTCAGTGATTTCAATGGGTGTATACATCGGCCAAAGTACCAAGATATATAACCGTGAAAGTGGTGAAATCAGCTATGGCCGCATCCCTCCAGGGTCGGTGGTGGTTTCCGGAAATCTACCTTCTGCCGATGGAAAATATAGCCTTTACTGCGCGGTAATCGTCAAGCAAGTAGATGCTAAAACTCGTGCCAAAACTGGAATTAATGAGTTATTGCGCGGGATTTAAACGGCTTGGCACCTCTGATAATTTAGAACTCTAAACAAGACAAATTTAGCCGCTGGCCCTCTGTTCAAACTACTGACTACGATAGCCATTAACTGAGTAAATATTCCATGCCCAATGACACGCTAGCCCTCACACAGAAACTGATTGCCTGCCGTTCACCCACTCCTGACGACGGCGGTTGCCAGGAAATCATGATCGACCGCCTGGAAAAACTTGGCTTTCATATTGAGAGAATGCGCCACGGTGCGGTCGACAATTTGTGGGCACGGCGCGGAACAGCAGCGCCGCTGCTGTGCTTTGCTGGCCATACCGATGTGGTACCCACCGGCCCACTGGAAAAATGGGAGAGCGATCCGTTCACCCCAACAATCCGCGACGGCAAACTCTACGGGCGCGGTGCAGCCGATATGAAGGCGTCATTGGCGGCATTTGTCACCGCGATTGAAGCTTTCGTTGCCACGCAGCATGATCACAACGGCTCGATTGCGCTGTTGATCACATCGGACGAAGAAGGTGTCGCAGTGGATGGCACCGTCAGAGTGGTGGAGGCCCTCAAGGCGCGCAACGAATCGATTGATTATTGCATCGTCGGCGAACCCACCTGCGTGGATAAACTGGGCGATATGATCAAGAATGGCAGGCGCGGCTCCCTGTCTGGAACCCTGACGGTGAAGGGTATCCAGGGACATATCGCCTATCCTCATCTGGGAAAAAATCCGATCCATCTAGCTGCCCCCGCCATCGCTGAACTGGCACGAACCGAGTGGGATCAGGGAAATGAATATTTCCCGCCGACTACTTGGCAGGTTTCCAATATCAACGGCGGAACTGGCGCTACCAACGTGATTCCCGGTGAAGTCAAAATGCTGTTCAACTTCCGCTTCTCCACTGCCAGCACGGTCGAATCATTGCGAACCAGAGTGCATGCGATCCTTGACCAGCATGGCCTCGATTATGATTTGCTGTGGGAACTCTCCGGCAAGCCTTATCTCACCCCCAAGGGTAGCCTGGTAGAGGCGATAGCTCGCTCCATCAAAAGTGTGACGGGGGTCGAGCCGCAGCTTTCCACTTCCGGCGGCACTTCTGACGGGCGCTTCATCGCTGATATCTGTTCACAAGTGGTTGAATTCGGTCCGCGCAACGCCACCATCCATAAACTCAACGAATGCGTGGAAGTGGACGATCTGGAACGATTAGCGGAGATCTACCGCCTGACGCTGGAAAATTTGTTGCTACAGCGGTAAAGGCGCCAACCGAAAAGGATACAGATAGAAAAATGGGGTCTTCGTGAAATCGTGTGGGTGGAATTCAACATGAAATCCTCTGCAAGCCTTGTGGTATCTGGCAAAATGCGGTTTGTACTCGTTCCGAAAAAGGGGAGGATTTACCGATGGCCATTTCAACCAATCGCAGACGCCTGCTCGACGC
>CAMDAX010000050.1 GCA_945888885.1 Nitrosovibrio sp. Nv4
GATACGAACCCATTCAAGAGTGTGTATCACTTGTTCCAGTTTCGGCGTCAGTGCTCCAACTTTACTTCGCAATTCGGGCATTAGTTCGTGTTGAATTACAAACCAGCGTTGCATTATTCCACTGCGTTGCGTAGTATTCATTTCGGGCACCGATGTTGTCTTTAGAACCTCCATCTTGCCAGTAATGGCCGCCCTTTTCTACCTCTTTTCGCTCCCAATTCTCCGGTTAATTCAGCTCAGGTGGGGAGTTTTGCAAGAGCCTCCGAAGCAAAATTATCGTTCTGGCCCCCCATGCCGATACAATAATCCGAAAACTCTGCAACAAGGCTTTATTGTTGGAGCATGGGCAGATTGTTGCTGCAGGGAGTGTTGAAGAGGTAATTGGTATTTATCAACAGCGCACGGAACTTGCCCGTGGAAACGAATTTCTTGGTAGTAGTTCAATTTCAGGTTAATACTCATGAGCGCATTGCTTCACCTCAAATATGAGTAATTTGCAGATGACCGGCTGTTGAAGACTATGCAACCTGGAGCATATGATTTGGCTGGTCTGCTGCAAATTGATAGCGCGCTGACAGCATATTCATGCCCATATTAGCTGCCCTCTGTTAGCCGCTATTTCTTAGTCCAGCGGCAACGCCGTTGATGGTGAGATGAATTGCGCGCTGTACCATTTCACCGGTATCACCAGCACGATAGCGGCGTAGCAGCTCCACTTGCAGATGGTTGAGCGGATCGATGTAGGGAATGCGGTTACGGATGCTGCGCGCTAAAGTGGGGTTATCCTGCAGCAGCTCAGTGTGACCCGTCACGGCAAACAACCATTTCACGCTGCGATCCCATTCCGCCTCAATACGACCAAAGATTTCTTCGCGCAGCTTAACGTCCGTCACCAGTTCAGCGTAGCGGGAGGCGATGCCCATATCGGTTTTTGCCAGCACCATGTCCATGTTGGACAGCAGTGTTTGCAGGAATGGCCAGATGCGATGCATTTCCTGCAGCAGTTCCAGCCCTTGTTCGCCCTCACGCTGGACGAACGCCTCCACTGCCGAGCCGAAGCCATACCAGCCGGGGATCATCGCGCGGCTGACGCTCCAGCTGAATACCCATGGGATCGCACGCAGATCTTCGATTAGATCAGATTGCTTGCGTGAAGGTGGGCGGCTGCCGATATGCAGTCCGGCGATTTCTCTGATTGGAGTGGACTCTTGAAAGTAGCGCTCAAAGCTGGGAGTTTCATATACCAGGTTGCGGTAAGCCGCGAACGCATTGCCAGCCAGCACTTCCATGACCTGATGGTAACCGGCAGCACGTTCGCCCAGGATGTCGTGGCTCAACAAGGTAGCCTCGATGGTGGCAGCTACCAGCGTTTCGAGATTACGTCGGCCGATTTCTGGATCGGAGTATTTGCTGCCGATAACTTCGCCCTGCTCAGTGATGCGTATCTGACCGTTGACGCTGCCCGGTGGCTGCGCCAGTATCGCTTGGTAGCTCGGCCCGCCACCGCGTCCAACCGTGCCGCCACGGCCGTGAAACAGGCGTAATTCGATCTTATGCTTGGCGAATACTTTGGTCAGTTCGGTCTCGGCCTTATACAGTTCCCAGTTGGCGGCGAGAAAGCCGCCGTCTTTGTTACTGTCGGAATAGCCCAGCATTACCTCCTGCACATCGCGGCGAGAGTCCAGTAGTTTGCGGTAGTAGGGCAGCGCGAATAACTCATCCATGATGGTGCCGCAGCCGCGCAGGTCGGTGATGGTCTCGAACAACGGGATGATATTGAGATGCAGGCAAGGGGTTTCCCCGGGTTGCAGTAATCCCACTTCCTTTAGCAGCAGTGCGACTTCCAGTACATCGGAGACACCATCAGTTTTGGAGATGATGTAATTGGGCAGCGCAGCGCGGCCGAAACGCCGATGAATTTCTGCCGCTGTTTGCAGGATGTGCAGTTCGCTGCTGGTGATATCAGAATAATCCAGATAAGGTGAGAGCAGCGGGCGCGGGCTGCTGATTTCGGTCAGCAGGCAGTGTGTGCGTTCCGCCTCGGTCAGTGCAGAATAGTCCTGGCATTGTGCGCCGTGCTTGAATAATTCGGCCACCACGTGCTCATGTACGTTGCTGTGTTGACGCATGTCCAGCGGCGCCAGATGAAAGCCGAATACTTCCACTGCGCGCTGCAAATGGCGCAGTGCTCCGCGCGCCAGCAATTCTGATTTGTGCTGCTTGAGCGAACAAATCACAATGTTCAGATCATGTACGAACTCCGTGCTGTTTGCATAAGGCTCAACAGGCTCGACCGAGCGTCGTTGTGTGACGGCATGACCAAGCCGGTGACTGGTGGCGGCGAGGCGCGCATAAACACCGATCAATGCGCGTCGGTAAGGCTCATCGGTACGACTGTCAGCGCGGTCGGGCGAGGCCTCAGCCAGCTCCGCCAGATCTCCGCTCACTTCCACTAGACGGTCGGTCAGACTCAGCCTGCGACCAATCAGGTGTACTTCACCCATATAGAAATCAAGTGCCAGCGCCGATTGACGCTCGGCTGCATGCAACATCACCTGATGGGTGACGTAGGGATTGCCATCGCGATCGCTGCCTATCCAGCTGCCTATCCGCAGAAACGGTGGAACATGCGGGGCATTCACACCCATGCGGGATTCGAGCAGATCCTCGATTTCCGCATAGAGACGTGGCACTTCGGTGAGAAAGGTGTAGCGGTAATAGGCGAGGCCATTTTTAATTTCATCATGCACCGACAGACGCGCCGAGCGCAGCATGCGGGTTTTCCACAGAATTTGAATAGCGCGACGCAGACCTTCCTCGTTATCGTGCAACTCATCAGGCGTGAGCTGCATGCGGTCACGCTCATTCATCAGGTGCGCGATGGTCAACTGCCAATCAAGGATGCTTCTGCGCTGTACTTCAGTGGGATGCGCGGTTAATACCGGCGACACCACCGCCTTGGCGAAAAACTTGGCTAAGGCGTCACTATCCGCTCCGCTGGACAGAACCCGATCCAGCGCCAGCGCCACGCTGCCGGCCTGGGGTGGCGATCCGGCGCAGAGGTGAGCGCGGCGGCGGCGGTTGTGGTGAATGTCCTCGGCAATGTTGGAAAGTTGTGAGAAGAAACTGAATGCGCGTACCACGGCGACAGTAGATTTGTTGCTAAGCTGATTGAGTATCGTATCGAGTTCTTGCCGCGCCTTGGGATCCTGCTCGCGCCGAAAGCGGATTGCAGTCTGGCGTATATTTTCAACCAGTGCAAAAGTAGGCTCACCTTCCTGTTCGCGCAAGGTGTCACCCAACATGCGTCCCAACAGGCGGATGTCCTCACGCAGAGGCAGATCCTTGTCATCGATGTGATTTTTTTCGGTACTGTTACTCTTGGGGGTAAGGGAACTCATCGCGCCATACCTGGTGTAGTACGAATATGGACGAATCCCCGCTGTGCTTCGAGCCAAGTCAGTGCCGACCGTGCTAAAATAAACGGCAAGCGCGGGTCGCGTGATTTTCTCATCGTAATATATATGCCCAATTCATCTATGCTCACAACAATCGTTATCGCTACACGGGAAAGTGCCCTTGCTTTATGGCAGGCAAATTTTATCCGGCAATGGCTGATGGAATTATACCCGCAAACCGCAATCAGCATACTCGGCATGACAACACGCGGTGACCAGATACTCGATACTTCGCTCTCTAAAATCGGCGGCAAGGGATTGTTCATCAAGGAGTTGGAGCAGGCATTGGAAGAAGGGCGAGCGGATATCGCGGTGCATTCGATGAAGGACGTGCCGATGCATATGCCACCGGGATTCGCGCTGGCTGCCATTGGCGAACGTGAAGATCCGCGCGATGCTTTTGTTTCTAATCACCACACCAGTCTCGACGCACTCCCTGCTGGCAGCGTGGTGGGCACTTCCAGTTTGCGGCGTGAAAGCCAGTTGCGTGCGCGTTTTCCGCATTTGCAAGTGCAGCCGTTGCGTGGCAACGTACAGACCCGTTTACGCAAACTGGATGAAGATCAATATGCCGCAATCATTTTAGCGGCAGCGGGGCTAAAGCGGTTGGGACTGGCCGCGCGTATTACTATGCTGTTGAGTTCTGAGTTAAGTCTGCCGGCAGTGGGGCAGGGGGCACTTGGGATCGAATGCCGCACCGATCGGACCGACTTGATAAAGCTCATGCAACCGCTGCATCACTTGAAAACCGCCCAATGTGTGGAGGCCGAACGTGCCATGAGTCGTGCGCTGAACGGCAGCTGTCAAGTGCCGTTGGGTGGTTTTGCAGAAATTACCGATGGTGTGTTGCGGTTGCGCGGGTTTGTCGCCAGCCCTGATGGAACACGCATGATTAGTGGTGAATTGAGTGGCAAACCGGAGTCAGGTGCGATCATGGGCGCACAATTGGCACTGAATTTAAAGGCGCAGGGTGCGGCAGAAATTCTGGCGGCATTAGCATGAGTATGCTGGAAGCCGCGAGCTATCCGTGACTAAGCCGCTGACCGGGATCAATATCTTGGTTACGCGGCCAGCACATCAGGCAGGCAATCTTGCCGCCACGATTCGTGCAGCGGGCGGTACGCCGGTATTATTTCCAGTACTGGAAATCCGTGATGTGAAAGATCCACTTCCGCTACTCGACTTGATCGCACGTCTGGATGAATTTGACCTGGCGATTTTCATCAGTCCCAATGCAGTCAACCGGGCGATGAATCTGATACTCACAAAACGGGCGCTGCCGCCTGGACTGAGAATTGCCACTGTCGGCCAGAGCAGCGCCAAGGATCTGAAACAGTTTGGTATCAGTGAAGTGATTGCACCCACTACACGTTTTGACAGCGAAGCATTACTCGACATGGCTGAATTGCAGCAGATTGAGGGCAAACGTGTAGTAATTTTTCGTGGCGACGGTGGCCGTGAGTTGTTGGGGGATACGTTGGTGAAACGTGGCGCTACAGTCGAATATGCGGAATGTTACTGCCGCGCCAGGTCTGACGCTGATATTGCACCGCTGCTGCAAGCTTGGGCAAATAACGCGCTGCATGCCATTGTCGTGACCAGCAGTGAAGGGCTACGCAATTTGTTTGATATGGTTGGCGATTCTGGTCAATTTTGGCTCAAAAGAACTCCTTTATTTGTATCGCATGAGCGCATAGCGCAGGTTGCGAAGAAGCTCGGATTCATTGATGTGATACTTACCACGACGGGTGACGAAGGGTTGCTACAAGGTTTGTTAGCTTATTTCGTTCCAGGAGCGGGAGTCATAGTTCATTCTCCACAGAAGCCATGAACGCAGAAACTCAATCCGGCACTGCCGATAAACCACAAAGCTTGCGCAATCGCATCAACCCGCTGATGGTCGTTGCGATGCTTATTATCGTTGCCATCGTGGTAGCGTGGCAGTGGTATGACACCCGTAGCCAGATCACAGGCTTGCAACAGGAGTTGGCGAAACGACTGGCGGAGGCGGATGCTTCCGGCAAGGAATCGCGTAATCTTGCGGCAGAAGCGCGTGAGGCAGGTCGCCAGGCAGATACCAAGCTTAGTCTGCTCGAAGCTAAACTGGCTGAATCACAGAGCCAGCAAGTGGCGCTGGAAGCACTCTACCAGGAGGTGGCGCGTAATCGTGATGAAGTGACACTGGAGGAAGTGGAGCAGTTGCTGCTCATTGCCAGCCAGCAACTGCAACTGGCCGGTAACGTAAAAGCTGCGTTGATTGCGATGCAGGAAGCCGATGTCCGTTTGCAACGCATTGATCGTCCGCAGCTATCACCACTACGTAAAGTCATGTTGAAGGACATGGATTTGCTGAAAGCTGCGCGCTATGTCGATACAGTGGGAATCAGTCTGCGCATTGACAATCTTGCCGCCGCAGTAGCAATGCTGCCGCTGGCGATGGAAATCCGTCCGCCGGAAACCAACCCTGTTCCGGGACCAATACTAGTAGCGGAGAGCGTCTGGTTTAAGTTCGCGCGCGAGGTCTGGGGAGATATGAAGCAACTGGTGCATATCCAGAATATGGACAGACCGGATTTGCCGCTGTTAGCGCCATCACAAGCGTATTTTCTACGTGAGAATCTTAAATTACGGCTTTTGTCGGCGCGACATGCCTTGCTCGTACGCGATACGGCAAGCTTCAAGACGGATATCAAAGCCTGTCTGGACTGGATCAACCGTTATTACGACAGCAAATCTAAGCCTGCCACCAATATGCTGGAGGCATTGCATCAGTTGCACGACAGTGAGGTCGGCATAGAGTTACCTGATATTTCAGCCAGTCTTGATGCAGTGCGTAATTATCGTCTGGCACGCGAACGGGGAAGCAGATGAAACTGGTGTTCTGGCTGCTGGCGTTGTGTATTGCGGCAGTGGCGGTGGCGCTTGCAGCCAAATATAACACTGGCTATGTGTTGTTGGTAGTACAGCCTTATCGAATCGAACTTTCACTTAATCTGCTGGTGGTAGTCCTATTAGTGGCATTTATAGTTGGCTATTTTGTGGTGCGGTTGATCGGAATTACCCTATGGCTGCCGACGGAAATACGTGAATCTCGTCTACACCGCCGCCGCGAGAAAGCGCGTACAGCTATGTTGGATGGACTCAAGGCCTTTTTCGAAGGACGTTACGCCAAAGCCGAAAAATATGCTGCTGCCGCACTGGAACTGAGAGAGTCACCAACGGTTAGTGCGATCAACGCGATTGTCGCAGCCCGTTCTGCACACGAGCTGAGAGAATATTTGCGACGTGATGAGTTTATTGCCGTGGCAGAAAATGACGCACCGGAAGAAATTGCACTACGGTTTATCACTCAAGCCGAGCTATTGCTGGATGAACGCCGTCCCACAGAAGCCTTGAAAGTATTGCAGGCCTTGCATCCTGCTGGAGTGCGTCAGCACACTGCAGTATTGCGGCTGGAATTGAAAGCGCAGCAACAGTTAAAAAATTGGGATGTAGTACTGGATATGGTCGGGCAACTGGAACAGCGTAACGCTTTGGACAAGACCCTGGTCGAGCAATTGCGGCGCAATGTCCATCTGGAAAATCTCAAAAGCAAAGTAATAAGCCCGCAGCGGTTAAAGGACTACTGGCAAGCTATCCCTGCAGCAGAGAGAAAGGACAGCAAATTGGCTGCCGTCGCCGCCCAGGCATACATGGCGTTGGGCGAGTGCGTGATTGCTCATCAGATCATCGAACAGAGCCTGGATAGACAATGGGATTCGGAACTTATCGGTCTTTATGCGGAATGCTTGAGGGGAGATGCGATCGGACAGATCAAGCGCGCTGAAGCGTGGCTCGAATCCCATGCCGACGATGCCGGTCTGCTGCTTGCTCTTGGTAAGCTTTGCTTCCACTGCGAGTTGTGGGGGAAAGCGCAGAATTATCTGGAAGCAAGTTTGTCGCTGGAGCCTAGTCACCTGGCTCACCTGGTGCTGGCGCGGTTAAACGAGAAAATTGATAAATCTGAGTTGGCAAGAGAACATTATAACAAGGGGCATGAGTTGGTATTAAAGCAGCTGGAAATACCCGGGCCAGGGTAATTAAAAATTGAATAATATGACTCTGGACACTATATCCCATCCAGTTGCCAGATTTTAGGATTATCTGGGATTATGCTGGCTCACTTGGCGAAAAGGTAAATTTGTCGGAGAAAAATTCATCTTCCGGCAGGTCACGCAATTGGGTGAAGTCTTTGTGGGCGGCTCCTACCATTACCGGCGCACCACAGGCATATACCTGATATCCGCTGAGGCTGTCGAAATCCTGCAGTACGGCTTGATGCACCAAGCCGATTCGGCCGCGCCAGTTATCTGCCGGCTGCGCTTCCGATAGCACCGGGATGAAAGTGAAATTGTCGTGCGACTGTTGCCAGCTTCCCGCCAGCTCTGCCAGATAAAGATCAGCTCTGGTGCGGGCACCCCAGTAGAGCACCATTTGCCGCTCGCTGCCACGCATATTGTCCCCGTGGAAGATGTGCTCAATCATGCTTTTAATCGGTGCGAAGCCGGTACCGCTGGCGACGAGTATGATCGGTTTATCCGAGTCTTCGTGCAGAAAGAAAGTGCCAAGCGGTCCTTGGAAACGCAGAATTTCCTTTTCTTTCATGGAAGTGAATACGTGCTCGGAAAAGGTGCCACCGGGATAATTACGCACGTGTAATTGCAGCAATTCATCGTCATGCGGCGCATTGGCCAGGGAGAAACTCCGGCGTTTGCTGTCTTTCATCAGAATGTCGATATATTGCCCGGCGAGAAACTGCAGCCGTTCGTTGGTTGGAAGTTTCAGGGAAATGATCATTACGTCGGGTGCGACCCGTTCCAGTCTGTGTATGCGGCACGGCAGGGTTCTAACTGCGATATCCTTGATCGCGCCGATTTCACGAGATTCGATCACCAGTTCCGACAGTGGCAAGGCGCAGCAGAACAGCGCCATGCCCGTTTGCTTCTCTACCTCAGTCAACGTATCTGCATTATGCCTGCCGAAATCAACTGTTCCCTGTATGATTTTGCCTTTGCAGCTGCCGCATGCACCGTTACGGCAGCCGTAGGGTAGTGGGAAGCCATGGCGAAGTGCAGCTTGTAACACGGTTTCGCCGGGTTCTGCAGTGAAAAAGTGGCCGCTGGGTTGGATGGTGATTCGGTATGGCATTGGTTTGTAAACGTTGCAACAAAAATAACTGGTAGTCAATAGAATTGATGGGTATAAAACGAACGCTTTTAATCGTTGGTTGCGGCGACATCGCCTTACGTGCGGCGCCTCTGTTACAGGCGCACTACCGGCTGCTGGGGTTGTGCCGCAGAACGGAAAGTTATCGTCAGCTGCGTTTGCACGGAATTACTCCAGTGTCAGGAGACCTCGATAATTCCAAGAGTCTCGTCAAGCTCGCGGGTATGGCTCACGCGGTGCTAGATCTGGCACCGCCACCGGATCATGGCAAGCACGATACACGCACAACCAATCTTCTGGCAGCACTAACAAAGCGACCGAAATCAAAGGAGAGAATATTACCACAACAGCTGGTCTACATCAGTACCAGCGGGGTGTATGGCAATTGCAGTGGCGCATTGATAGATGAAACTCATCCGATCAACCCGCAAACCGAGCGGGCGATGCGCCGGGCCGATGCAGAGAGGCAGGTGCGTGAGTGGGGGTTACGCAATTGTGTAAGTGTTTCAATCCTGCGCGTGCCGGGAATCTATGCCACCGGCCGCCTGCCGCTGGCCCGTTTGCGGGAGGGTGTGCCGGCATTGTTACCGGAAGAGGATAGCTATACCAACCACATCCACGCTGATGATCTTGCTGCTAGCCTTTATGCCGCATTGCGCTACGCAAAGCCAGGGAGGGCCTACCACGTCTGCGATGATTCGCATTTGAAAATGGGGGAGTATTTTGATTTGGTGGCGGATCAGTTCGGTTTGCCGCATCCACCGCGTATTGCCCGCGCCGAGATCAATGGGCGCATATCACCCGGCATGCTGTCGTTCATGCGCGAATCGCGGCGCCTGACGAACACGCGCATGAAGCATGAGTTGCATGTAAATTTGCGCTACCCAACTGTGGTCGACGGCATCGCTGCGAGCGCAGCAATCAGCCCGGAAAGCGGGTAAAATCCTGCCTGCTGGTCTAATTGGTATCAACGCCCGATGGCCTATCCGATAGAGATATTACTCGTCATTACCAATTTTCCAGATAGGGTAAGCGCCTTGGCACTTGCGCAAAAACTGGTTGATGAACGGCTGGCTGCGTGCGTTAACGTACTGGCTGATTGTACTTCTGTCTATCGCTGGCAAGAAAAAATTGAGAACGCCAGCGAGGTGCCGGTATTCATCAAGATCTTGGCGCAGCATTATCCCCGGGTGGAGCAGGTGATAAAGGCGATGCACCCTTACGAACTCCCGGAAATTATTGCTGTCCCAATAAGCAATGGTTTGCCCGCTTATATGCAATGGATAGCCAAAGAGAGCGCTGGTCTTTCCGGATAAAATATGAACAGAATCACTTTGCCTGTGCGCCTGCCCCGCTACCTATTGCTGCTACTTTGTGCTGTCAGCATCAATGTCTTTGCCGAAGAGGGGAAATCTTTCAACCTGCTGTCCGGACTGCAACAGCTCGGCGTAAATCTCGGCCAAAGTGAAGAAGAGTTGTTGCCGCCGGATCAGGCTTTTAAACTTACGGTCAGGGTACGTGATGCAAATACGCTGGTAGCGGATTTTGTGCCGGCGAAAAACTATTACTTTTATCGCGATAAAATTGTACTCAAGTCACAAAACAGCGAAATATTTATTGAAAAAATATCGCTGCCCCAAGGAGAGATGAAGAGTGATTTGACCTTTGGCCAAGTCGAAGTTTTTCACAAACCGTTCCAAGCGGTAATTTCACTGAAGCGAGCGGTGTCAGCAACGAACCAGTTGACTCTTGCCGCTACCTATCAGGGCTGCAACGAACCGATAGGTGTGTGCTATGCGCCCATCAGCAAGGTAATTGAGCTGACATTGCCAGCGGCGCGGGCCGTAGTCGGGGCAGTAGCTGAAGCGGTCAGCAACGATGCGGCCGCCGCCAAGCCAAATGCTACTGCGGAACTGTTTCTGTCTCCGACCGGGTCTCCTGTCATTGAGACAGAATCAAACAGAATTGACCAGATGTTCGAGAGTGGCAGTTTCTGGCTGATTCTGACCGGTTTTTTTGGTATTGGCTTGCTGCTTTCGTTTACCCCCTGTGTGTTCCCGATGTTTCCTATTCTGTCGGGGATCATTGCGAACAGGGGGCAGCATATTACCAAGACTCATGGTTTCATTCTGGCATTGGCCTACGTCATGGGAATGGCGCTTACTTATGCCGCTGCAGGCGTGGCAGCTGGACTTTCTGGTGCAATGCTGTCTGCAACCCTACAAAATGCCTGGGTACTCGGTGCATTTGCGCTGATATTTATTACGTTGGCCTTTTCCATGTTTGGCTTCTATGAATTGCAATTGCCAAGTTTTCTCCAGAGCAAGCTTTCCGAAGAGGCCGGACATCTGAAAGGCGGGCATTTGACCAGCGTATTTGGTATGGGCGCGCTATCTGCACTGATTGTCGGGCCTTGTGTCGCCGCACCGCTGGCCGGAGCGTTACTGTACATCAGTCAGACACGGGATGTGGTGCTGGGTGGTTCGGCTCTGTTTGTCATGGCCTTGGGCATGGGTGTGCCATTGCTGTTGTTAGGTGCATCCGCTGGAGCGTTGCTGCCCAAAGTAGGCCCCTGGATGGAGTCAGTCAAGCGGTTTTTTGGTGTACTGTTGCTGGGGGTGGCGGTCTGGCTGATATCGCCGGTAATTCCGGCAGTGGCGCATATGCTGTTATGGGCTGCGCTATTGATCATCTCCGCTATTTATCTGCACGCCGTTGACCCATTGCCGCTGGCGGCTTCGGGCTTCCGCAAGTTTCTGAAAGGACTGGGGATGATCGCGTTGCTAACGGGCGTAGCCCTGCTGATAGGCGTTTTGTCAGGCGGCCGTGATATTTTGCAACCCCTTTTAAAAATAAATATCTCCAGTGTTGCTGTGGAAGGGACAAGCAAGGTCAATGTAGGTGTGGCGGGGCATTTGCCATTCCAGCGGGTAAAGTCAATAGCCGAACTTGATCAGCATATTCTCCAATCAAGGGATAAATACATAATGGTGGATTTCTATGCCGACTGGTGTATTTCGTGCAAAGAAATGGAGCGTTTCACGTTTACCGATGCCAGGGTGCAATCGCGGCTGAGAGACGTGAAGTTGTTACAGGTAGATGTTACTGCCGGCACCCCTGATGATATGGCGCTGCTCAAACGTTTCAAGCTGTTTGGCCCTCCCGGCATTCTGTTCGTTGATCAGCAAGGGCGTGAAATTCCAGGTGTCAGACTGATTGGTTATCAGAACGCAGAACGTTTTCTTGCAGTACTCAATGCAGTGTTAATCTAGATGATGAAATTAAAGCAGATTTTATTGTATGCGGGCATCGCAGCATTTGCTGTGACGGCCGGTTTTTTATTGCGGGGACAGTTGGCCGATAGCAGTTCCCCTGTAGTTGCGACAGGTGGTGCAAATATGGGGGCGGAGACGATACTCGCCGCCAGTTTGCCTGACATGCAAGGTACGAGCCAGGCTATTTCGCAGTGGCGCGGTAAAGTTCTAGTGGTTAATTTTTGGGCGACCTGGTGTGAGCCGTGCCGCAAGGAAATTCCCGAATTCATCGAACTTCAGGAACAGTTCCGTGACAAGGGATTGCTTTTTATCGGCATCGCTGTGGATCAACCGGAGAAGGTAGCGGTTTTCAGCAAAGAAATTGGTATCAATTACCCGGTGCTGACAGGGGGCATGCAAGCTATGGCGCTGGCGGAAGCTGCAGGAAACAACCATGGGGCACTACCTTTTACGGTTATTATCGACCGTAGTGGAAAAATCACAGGCACCCATCTGGGTCGCCTCAGTCGAAATAAACTGGAAGCGATGTTCAAACCCCTGTTATAGGGGTCGGCCCAGCCTGGTGCCACCCAGAAGGACGCTGTTTTATAGCTTGTAAATCAGCGTTTCTGCTTGAGTGTCTAATTATCCTAAAAAAACTCAGTTCGCTCTAGACAATCCCCCTGTAAGTCATGCAGTCTATGAGTTTGATAACAAATAGAGGAGTCACCCAATGGGTATCGGTGTCCGGTGCCACTCAAAGGTAACACCTCAACAACGGCTCAAGCTGGCGCTTATAGAG
>CAMDAX010000051.1 GCA_945888885.1 Nitrosovibrio sp. Nv4
TAATTTTGTCGAAGTGCTGCGTGTTATTGATGCGCTGCAACTGACCGATAATTATTCGGTTGCGACACCTGGCAACTGGTGCGATGGTGATGACGTAATCATCCCGCTGACGATACAGGACGAGGCGGTCATCAAGCAGAAATTCCCAAAGGGTTATGTAGCACCGCGTCCGTATCTGCGCATCACGCCACAGCCGAACAAATAGCTGGCTGTCATACGATGCCGGAAGCGCCCAGATTCTGTGGGCGCTTCTTATTGGTACACGAAGCTGACCATCCTATTCACAAAAAGAGTTTCCGGTTTGGCGTCTGAGGCGGCCTATATCAGTCAGTCGGATGTGCTTGCTATTAACATCGATGAGCCCGTCTTCCTGCAACCGGGAGAGCGCGCGACTGACGGTTTCCAGTTTCAATCCCAAATAGCTCCCGATTTCTTCGCGCGTCATGCGCAGATTAAAATCCGAGGGGGAGTAGCCTCGCTTGGCGAAACGGTATGAAAGATTAAGCAGAAAAGTAGCCAGGCGCTCCCCCGCTTTCATGCCGCCAAGCAGCAGCATCCCGCGATCGTGCACGATTTCGCGGCTCATGATTTTGTGGAAATGATGCATTAGCGACGGAATAGCACGACCAATCTCTTCCAGTTTGACGAAGGGGATCTCACATACCTCGCTATCTTCCAGTGCCACTGCATTGCAAGTGTGCATATCCGTGCTGATAGCATCCAACCCCAGCACTTCTCCTGTCATATGAAAGCCGGTAACCTGTTCACGCCCATCCTCTTGCAACACATAAGTCTTGAAGAAACCACTGCGAACAGCGTATAGCGAGTGAAAATCCAAACCAGCACGATGCAAATGTTCACCGCGCCGGATTCTATGCCGCTGGTTGAGCAAGTGATCGAGGGCCTTTATTTCCTGCTCGTCAAGCCCCACCGGCAAACATAACTCCCGCAAGCCGCAAGAAGAACAGCTGGCTTTGATGCTGGATATATTAGAATTTTTTGGTATCAGAGAATCTGGCGACACGGAATTTTCCCTTTCTGGATATGAATAGCGGAAATAGCGATCTATTTTGATTTAAATCAAAACAGAGTGCAACCATTACAGACATCATTGCTATCCGTAACACCACAAAAAGAGTGGACGTTCTATTTATGGAGATTAGATTATGAGATTTGCACCCCTCGCCGCCGCTCTATTGGTACTGACTTTGACCGCCTGCGGCAGACCGACAGCACCAGAACCCCCCGATGCTTCAACATACGGGACTGTCATTAAGCAGGATCACCATATCCCCGAAAAAGACAGGGATCTAGACCAGAAGCCTTGATGTATCTGCAGTGTTTATGCGCTGACGTGCTAATTTGGATTTTCTGAATCCACATTTTTCCAGTACTTGGGGTCATTCTTCAATAATGTTCCCCTTATCTACCGCAGGCGCGTCAGCGTAAAGATCACTCCCTGGCTCGAACCAGGCAAGTTTCTGATGCAGCTTTACCACTTCGCCGACGATGATGAGGGTGGGAGGGGTCAGATTGGCATGGACAGTCAGATCTGGCAGCGTTTCCAGCGAACCCACCAGCACCCGCTGCTGGTGGGTAGTGCCCTGCTGCACAATAGCAGCAGGCATCGTGGCAGGCAGGCCGTGTGCGATCAACTGTCGGCATAACACCGACAACCCCAACAACCCCATATAAATTACGATAGTCTGATGTGGCCGCGCCAGCGCTGCCCAGTCCAGATCCACACTACCGTCCTTGAGGTGGCCGGTAACGAAGATGCACGACTGCGCATAATCCCGGTGGGTGAGCGGAATGCCGGCATAGGACGCCACTCCGGAAGCTGCCGTGATGCCGGGAACTACCTGGAACGGGATGCCGTGACCAGACAGCGTTTCAATTTCCTCACCGCCGCGACCGAATATGAAAGGATCACCGCCTTTCAGTCGCAGTACGCGCTTGCCCTCTTTCGCCAACCGTACCAGTAAATCATTGATGGATTCCTGCGACATGGTGTGTTTGCTGCGTTCCTTGCCCGCATAAATACGCGGCGCATCCCGGCGTACCATGTCGAGTATCGCAGGTGAAACCAAGCGGTCATACACCACCACGTCTGCCTGTTGCATCAGGCGCATTGCCCGGAAAGTCAGCAGGTCGGGATTCCCCGGCCCAGCGCCCACCAGATAAACTTCCCCCTGTGGCGCATCGTCGACTTCGCTTTGCAGCGAGCGCTCCAGATAATCCTGTGCCGCCTGATCCTTTCCAGCAAACACCATTTCGGCGAATGGTCCTTGCAATTCTCTTTCCCAGAACATGCGTCGCTTTTCCGGGTGAGAAAAATGCAGCTTCACCCGCTCACGCAAATTCGCGGCGTAAATCGCCAGACGTCCATATGCTTCCGGGATCATGGTTTCCAAGCGTGCCCGCAACAATCTTGCCAGCACCGGCGATGTACCGCCGCTCGAAACCGCGATTAAAATGGGAGAGCGGTCGACGATGGAAGGCATGATGAAGGAGCATAAATCAGGATTGTCCACCACGTTAACCGGAACGTGCAGCTTCCCGGCAGCTTCGGATACCTGCCGATTGACCGAGCGATCGTCGGTGGCAGCAATCACCAGCACGGCATCGTCAAGATGATCGGGACGGAAGGCCTCGGCGCGATGAACAATAATTCCCTGGCGCAGCTGTTCGTTAAGTTCAGCACCAAGCTCCGGAGAAATCACTGTGACACGAGCGCCCGCCCGCAGCAGCAGAGCGACCTTGCGCGCAGCCACTTCCCCGCCGCCAACCACCAGGCAGTTGCGGTTCTTTATGTTAATAAAAATTGGCAGAAAATCCATCGGTCCTGTTTGTATCGTGGTGGATGGGCATTCGCCTCGCTCTGCCTGGAGATATCCTGGAAGGAGCTGATCAGACAGCTACGAGGGACATAATTTGATCCCTGACGGGATGGTAAAGTATGATGCTGCCGGTCGCAATGATACTGCATAAGAGGCACATCGGCTCCCTGCCCTGTTTTTAACAATCCATGTACAGCTGCGCTTGATTAACTCAAGGATGCTCTGAATAAATGCAAAAAATACCACTCATCATCCTCACCGGCTTCCTTGGAAGCGGCAAGACCACGCTGCTCAACAACCTGCTGAAGACGCCGCAACTTGCCGACAGTGCCGTATTAGTCAACGAGTTTGGTGCAGTCGCACTTGATCACCACCTGATTGAAGCGGTGCCGGAAAGTACCGTGGTACTCGGCAACGGTTGCATCTGCTGCACCATGCGCGGCGAGCTTTCCGGTGCGCTGCGCACGCTGTTCTGGCAGCGGCAGGACAAGAAAATACCGAACTTCAAACGTGTGATCATCGAAACCACCGGTCTGGCCGATCCTGCGCCCATTCTATACGAGCTGCTGAATCACCCGACCATCCTGCAACATTACAGCGTGACTGGGATCATTACCTGCGTCGATGCTGCTTTCGGTGCGGAACAATTGAAACAGCAGCCCGAATCACTGAAACAGGCAGTGGTTGCCGACCAGCTACTGATTACCAAGACCGATCTGGCAAGTGCAGAACAGATTGCGGCTTTGACCGAACAGTTGCAGGCGCTCAATCCGGTCGCGACCATCCATCCTGTCGCGAATGGAAACGTCGATCCCCACATTTTTCTCGAGGCAATGACTCACCAGCCAAAGAACAAGAGTACTGATGCGCAGCGCTGGCCAAAATCTGATGCTTATCGGCAGATCCAAATCGACCCAGGTCTGCCTATGCATCTGTACCGACCCACTACCAGCAGCAGTAGCCAGCATGAGCGCATCCATTCGTTCTGCCTGACATTTGAGCAGCCGCTTCCGCGTCTCGGGCTGCTCACCGCATTGCAAATGCTTGCCAGCATGCACGGCGAGCATATTCTTCGGATAAAAGGCATCGTCCATTTCGATGATGACGATAAACCACATGTCATTCACGGCATCCAGCATATGCTATTTCCGATCGAGACACTGCAGTGCTGGCCGCAAGGGTTGTCCGGTACCCAGCTGGTTTTTATCGTGGAGGGACTGGCTGCTGATACAGTCACGGATATGCTGCAGAAGTTTATCTGCATGGATCGTGGCGACCGCAAAGCCGAATTAACGAGCTGGTTGATAAGCTGAAAAAACCATTCGGTTCGACAGTCGGGTGAGTTCCGCTTCACTCATTTCATTTGCAATAGATTCGAATTGATCTGATAGGGAATGTCAGATCAATTACTGGAAACGGCACAGCTCTGCCGGTCACAATGGTCGGTTTTCGACACAATTGAGACTTACAGTGTTGCGCGCGTTCAAACAACTACTAATCGGAAGCTGAGAAATTTATATGGGAATAAGAGAAGTCTGGAACTAGACAAACTAGACGTGCAATTGTTTGATCATCGTTCTACTGACATAAATGGTCAGCTTTCAACTGGTGGCAATACCCGCCCGCTCCGCATAAGGTAAAATGCCCTCAATGAACCAGCCAATCCGTAGCCTAAATCTGGCATTGCCACCTAACGACCCACAACGCGAATTGCTGCACAACGAGGTGCACGCTCGTCCGGCGGCACGCATTCGCCTGCCGGCACTTGTAGTCTTCATTGCCGTTCTAAATGATGGCGTCAGCCGTGAAGTGGAATGCCAACACTTGAATCGCCTGCCCGGACAGGGAAAATTAACGCTTGCCAATCTGCAAGGAAATTTCCTGCGTCTGCGTTTCGCGAATCACACACTGAAGTGGGAACGTCATAGCGAATTCACCCGTTACTCGTTAGTGCAGGCACTCCCGTCACATGCATCGCTGGATGCAACTGATCCCGAACTGCTCTCTTCATTATCACTGGACGCCACCTGGTTACAAGCCATTCCTGGCCGAACTGTAGCAGCCATCAAGCTCGTAATGCTGGCCGAGAGTTTGGCGGATCCGGAGATTTTGCTGGACCGCGCACGCCACTGGTTCGGTGACCATGCTGTGGTGGCATCGATGATGGGGCATGGCCATTCGATCATCGTCACCGACTTCCGCTTGCGGGATAGCGGTTTCGAACGCATGTTAGTGTTGGCTCCAGCCAATACTAGCGAGACCCGTGCAGGACGGATCTCGGCACGCCTACTAGAGCTGGAAACATATCGCCTGATGGCATTACGTGGTCTGCCAGTTGCGAAAGCACTTGGACCGATGCTGGCCGAATCCGAGGCCGTGCTGACAACCATCACCGCGCGCCTTGAGGGGAAACATGATAGCGACCAAGATCTACTGGACACGCTAGTGGCGCTAGCGGCGCGTGTGGAGCGTGCGACTGCTGAACATGTGTATCGCTTCTCTGCCACGCAGGCTTACAACGCGCTAGTACTCCAGCGCATCGCTGAGCTGCGCGAAAAACCTATACCCAGCACGCAAACAGTGGGGGAGTTCATGCAACGCCGATTGGCGCCAGCAATCACTACGGTGGCAGCCACAGCGCAGCGGCTATCATCGCTGTCGCAGCGCATCGAACGCGCTGGCGGCCTGCTACGCACGCGCGTGGACATCGTCACTGAGGCGCAGAATCAACAGTTGCTGGCTAAACTCACACGTGGGCAGGAACTGCAGCTACGCCTGCAGAAAACGGTGGAAGGACTCTCGATTGCAGCAATCTCGTACTACGTGATCAGCCTTGTACTTTACGCGGGAAAGGCGGCCAATGCAGCGGGGTTGCCGATCAATCCGGAAATTACTGCGGGCGCGATGATCCCGGTGGTATTGTGGGGCGTAGCGTGGTTGACGCGGCGGATTCACCGACGCTTTCAGGCCTGAGCGTCTGGAGCAACCCCCCAGTCGACCCGTCGCGTACGCGCCCGAATGGCGGTTACAGAACTGAAGTCTGGCCGTCTCTTCTTGGCACGTTTCCGCCTGTGGCGAGAACTTTTAGTTTAGTTATACCGCGTGCTTGGGATCCGTGCTTGGGGCCAGGAGTGGCTGGAAAGGTGTCAAGCAGCAGCGAGAATTGTTTCTGGCAATGCCGGCGTGGCTACGATGTCGGCGAAATCGAGCGTGACAAGGTCGTTGTCGTGCGCGAAACCGATGACGTAATCCCATGCGCGTGGCTCAAGATCGCGCAGACGTGCGTCGATGATCACGCAACGGGCGCCATTAATGAAAGCGGGGCGCACGTAGGAGGAGTAACCGTGATAGCTGCGAGTGGTGGATTGTGTGCCGGATAGTAACGTGGCGTCTGGGAGGAACACGACCGCTGCGCCGCACAGACGTTCGGCCCAGTCGCTGGGGCGAACGTCTTGCCGTTGCGGCAGATGCCTTTGATCAGCAATTTGCTGACGGAAAGGCAGTCATGTGAGGGTGAATAAAAGGAGGGAGTGTTAGCAGCACGGCGGCACGGCTCGGGCCAACCGGAAAGCTGTTTAGCCACCCGCCATTGATCAAGGTCTGATCGGACTATCAGGTATAACCGGGCTAACAGGTATATTGGGGCGGCCCATGCGTCCCACTTCAGCGTTCCCGCTGTTTTCGCCATTTTGCACCTCCAACTTAAAGTCGGTCGATTCTAAAATAAGGGCTTTAGGAAGTTAATTCCAGCCTTCAAAATAAAAGATACCTATTTCAGAATCATGCTTGCATCTACACTCTATTATATTGATCTATTGTGATTTTATTGTGATTCTACTGTGACATATTCGTGGTATTTCATGTTTGATTTTAGTATTTATTGAATTGAGTTCATAAACTGCTGTAAATAATTGGGGGGTCGCCGATTCGGACAAACCTGGTAAGGACGAAGGACTCCCTATCTTTCTGCACAGTTCATTTTTCATGGCGCGGCTTATTTGCTATGATGCGTCTCTTGCTTTGTGCAAACCATCCGCTTCATGCTCAACATTGATCTGCATTGCCATTCCACGGTTTCCGACGGTTTGCTGACACCCACGCAGTTGGTGGAGCACGCCGCCGCGCGGGGGGTGGACGTGCTGGCACTAACCGACCACGATGATGTGGGCGGATTGGTGGAAGCGCGCCGTGCGGCTGAAGAGAAGAACATCACTTTCATCAATGGGGTGGAGATCTCTGTCAATTGGCGTAGCCAGACGCTGCACATAGTCGGTCTCGGTATAAACCCTGAATACCCCCCGCTGGCCGAGGGTCTGGCGGCCATCCGCAGTGGCCGCACTGAACGCGCGCGCAATATCGCCGCGCAACTCGATAAATCCGGCATCTACGGCAGCCTGGAAGGGGCTTACACTTATACCGGAGCGGGTGGCCTGATAGGCCGCACACACTTTGCTCGTTTCCTGGTTGAGCGGGGTTATGCCAAGGATGTAAAATCTGTATTCAAGAGATATCTGGTCAAAGGCAAGCCCGGCTATGCGCCGCATCAGTGGGCCTCGTTAAGCGATGCAATGGGCTGGATATGCGGTAGCGGCGGCAGAGCGGTGATCGCTCACCCGGCACGCTACAAGCTGAGCAAAAGTGCGCTGGACGAGTTGCTGCTGGAATTCCGCGATTTAGGCGGATCAGCCATCGAAGTCATTACTGCCAGCCATACACCGGAGCAATCTTTGCTGTTTGCACGCCATGCTCAGCGTCTGGGTTTGCTGGCTTCGCGAGGCTCGGATTTTCATGGGCCAGGCGAAAGTTATTTTGACCTGGGCCGAATGCCGGAATTGCCTGCCGGATGTACGCCCGTGTGGCATGACTGGAACGGAATGATATAGTGCAAATGGGAGCAGGCTTCGTCCCTATAATTCAATCCTGATAAACAAAACCAAAAACTGCTTTTTACGTGGCCCAATTCTTTTCCATCCATACGGATAACCCACAGTTGCGCCTGATAAGGCAGGCAGCGGCGATCGTTCGTACCGGTGGCGTGATCGTTTATCCGACCGACTCCTGCTATGCACTTGGCTGCCAACTAGGTAACAAGGACACCATGACGCGCATTCGCGCCATACGACAGGTGGATGAGCAACACCACTTCACGCTGGTGTGCCGGGATCTGGCTGAAATCTCACATTACGCCAAGGTCAACAATAGCCAATACCGGTTACTCAAAGCGAGCACGCCTGGCAGTTATACTTTCATACTCGAAGCTACACGCGAAGTGCCGCGCCGTTTGCAGCATCCCAAACGCAATACCATTGGCCTGCGAATTCCTGATCATCCCGTGGTACGGGCACTGCTGGCGGAGTTGAATGAACCGCTGTTGAGTTCTACTTTGATGCTGCCAGGAGATGAATTTCCCCTCAACGATGCCGGGGAAATTCGTGATCGCCTCGAACGCCAGGTGGAACTGGTGCTGGATGGCGGCCCCTGTGGTCTGGAGATGACTACCGTGATTGACCTGACTGGCGATGTGCCGGAACTGGCCCGGCACGGTAGGGGCAGCCTCGTACCTTTCGGAATAGCGCATGGATAGTATCATTCAGGGCATCACCATTTGGGCGCTGCCGGTGATTCTTGCCATTACCCTGCATGAGGCTGCACACGGCTATGTAGCCAAGTACTTCGGTGATCTCACTGCCTACAAGCAGGGACGTATCAGCCTGAATCCCATACGACATATTGATCTGATGGGTACAGTCATCGTGCCGTTAGTTCTGTTCACCTTGAGCAAACTGACAGTCGGCACGGGCTTTCTATTCGGCTGGGCCAAACCGGTGCCAGTGAATTTTGGCAACTTGCGCCGCCCTAAGTACGACATGTTATGGGTGGCTGCCGCCGGGCCGGGTGCAAATCTTTTCATGGCATTCCTATGGGCGCTGCTGATCAAGCTTGGCCTCTCTCTGCCGGAGAGCGAACTAACCAGACCAATGATACTGATGGGTGAGGCGGGCATTGAAATTAATGTGATACTGATGGTGCTGAATTTGCTGCCGTTGCCGCCACTGGACGGAGGTCGTATGGCGGTAAGCCTGCTGCCCCACCGCATGGCGTATCATTTTGCACGGATCGAACCTTATGGCTTTATGATCCTGCTGTTACTATTGTTCACTGGCATGCTCGGCACTATTATTGGACCTTTTATTATGTTTACTATACAAATAGTGGTATCGCTTACCGGTCTGAAAGCTTGAAAATTATTTAATCATGAATTAAAGGATAAGCAGCATGTTTACTGATCGCGTCTTGTCTGGAATGCGCCCCACTGGCAGATTGCATTTGGGACATTACCACGGTGTACTAAAAAACTGGGTGGAGTTACAGCACCAGTTTGAGTGCCTATTTTTTGTTGCTGATTGGCATGCGCTCACCACGCATTACGATACGCCAGAAATTATCGAACAAAATGTCTGGGATATGGTGATCGACTGGCTTGCCGCCGGGGTGGATCCGGCACAGGCAACCCTGTTCATCCAGTCGCGGGTGCCTGTACATGCCGAGTTGCATGTGCTGCTTTCCATGATTACACCGCTGGGCTGGCTGGAGCGCGTCCCCTCTTACAAGGATCAGCAGGAAAAACTGAGCGAGAAGGATTTGAGCACTTATGGCTTTCTCGGTTATCCGTTACTACAGAGTTCGGATATCCTCATTTACCGCGCCAATCGTGTGCCAGTGGGTGAAGATCAGGCACCGCATATCGAATTCACCCGCGAAATCACGCGCCGCTTCAATCACATTTACGGCAAGGAAGCCGGATTCAAGGAAAAGGCCGAATCGGCGATAAAGAAACTAGGTTCCAAAAAATCCAGGGCCTACCGTGAATTACGTAATCGCTACCAGGAACAGGGAGACGACGAGGCGCTGGCAGCGGCAAGATCGTTACTGGATGAGCAGCAGAACCTGAGCATGGGTGATCGGGAGCGGTTATTCGGCTATCTTGAAGGCGGCGGTAAAATGATTCTATCCGAACCAGAAGCGATGTTTACCCATGCGGCAAAGATGCCGGGGTTGGATGGCCAAAAGATGTCAAAATCTTATAACAATACTATCGATTTGCGAGAAGATCCGGATAGCGTCACAAAGAAGATCCGTACCATGCCGACTGACCCGGCACGCGTCCGGCGTAGTGATCCGGGTGATCCGGCCAAGTGTCCGGTGTGGCAATTCCATCTGATCTATTCAAATGACAAGATGCAAGACTGGGTGCAACAGAGCTGCAAGAGTGCAGGTATAGGTTGTCTGGAATGCAAACAGCCAATAATCGAGGCAGTGTTGGCGGAGCAAAAACCCATGCATGAGCGCGCCAAAATGTATGAGGAAGATCCAACGCTAATACGTAACATCATCGCCGACGGCTGTGAGAAAGCCGATAAACTGGCGCAGGAAACTATGCGTGATGTGCGGGATGCGATGGGACTAAATTATTCTTAATGCATGTTCGCTGAAATGGAAAAATCAAGACTGAGCTCGATATGATTAATCTTGAATAATAAGATACCTCCACTTTAGAATGAATACGTTGCTCAATCCTGCCACCACTGTCCCATTTGCAAAAATCCATGGTGAGCCACTGCTGGAACTGCCACGAGATCTGTACATCCCACCGGATGCGCTGGAGGTATTTCTCGATACTTTCCAGGGACCACTGGACTTGCTGCTTTATCTCATTCGCAGGCATAACCTGGAAGTACTGGATATCCCGATGGCAGAACTCACGCGGCAATACATGACCTACGTGGAGATGATGCGGGCCAATCAACTGGAGCTGGCAGCAGAATACCTGCTAATGGCCGCTCTCCTGATTGAAATCAAATCGCGTATGCTGCTGCCGCGCCCCACTAACAGAGCTAACGAAGATCTCGATCCACGCGCCGAACTGGTACGCCGCCTACTCGAGTACGAGCAGATGAAACTCGCTGCGCTGCGTCTTAACGAGTTGCCTCAGGCAGAACGGAATTTTGCGCTGGCACATGCATGGATTGAACAGGCAACAGTAAATCGTCTGCCAGAAGTCAGCATAAATGATTTGCGTAACGCCTGGCTTACACTGGTGGCCCGCGCCCAGGTCAACCGCCACCATCGTGTTACCCGCGAAGAACTTTCAGTACGTGCACACATGAGCCGCATCTTGCGTCATCTACATGGGCGCGAGTTCGTTGAATTCCAGGAATTATTCGGCTCTACTGCCGGGGTAGCAGAAATCGTGGTGACTTTTCTTGCATTATTGGAACTCTCCAGAGAAACCCTGGTGGAGCTAACCCAACCTCAAACCTTTGGAACTATTTATGTCAGATCAAACAGTTTCCTCACTGTCACCTAGCTCACCCGCTCCACCTGATCCTGACGAGATCAAGAGGATTCTGGAGGCAGCAATACTCACCAGCCAGGATCCGTTGCCGCTGTCGGAATTGAAGAAACTGTTTGACGAAGAACTGGGCTCCGAAGTTCTGCGCAGATTACTGGAAGAGTTGCGCGAAGACTGGTCAGGGAAAGGAGTGGAGCTGGTAAATGTAGCCAGCGGCTGGCGTTTCCACAGCAAACAGGAAATGCAGCAATTTCTTGATCGGCTCAACCCGCAAAAACCGCCGCGCTACTCACGTGCAGTACTGGAAACCCTTGCTATTATTGCTTACCGTCAACCAGTGACACGTGGCGACATTGAAGAAATTCGTGGTGTGACGGTCTCCAGCCCTGTGCTCAGAACTCTCGAAGCACGTGACTGGATAGAAATTATCGGGCATCGCGACGTTCCTGGCAGACCAGCTCTATACGCTACTACCAGAAACTTCCTTAATGATCTTAATCTACGTTCCGTGGAAGAATTGCCGGTGTTGGAAGACTTGGGTTCGTTGATTGAGCCACGAGAAAGTATGGGCTTACTTCCTACCCCACAATCCATTACTACTGATGGCAATGCCGAGATAATATTACCGGTTCTGCAAACATCTTTACAAGCAGAACCAGGTCTTGCTACAACCAGACTTCCGATGCAGCAAGAGAAGATGGTTGACTAATTTATGAACGGGGGTAGTCATATGCGAGTAATTCTGGTGGCAAATCCTAAAGGTGGCTGCGGTAAAACCACGCTGGCGACCAATCTGGCCGGTTATCTGGCCGGACAAAACCAGCGAGTCATTATGTGGGACCTGGATCGACAAAAATCGACATCGGGCTGGCTCGCGCTACGTCCTGCAGAATTACCAGCCATCACCATGCTGGATGCAGAGCGTGATGAAATCCATCCGGAAATTCCGGAGAACTATGATTGGCTAGTGATGGATTCTCCGGCGGGAATGCACGGCAAAAACCTTTCTCACGCATTGAAGCTTGCACACAAAGTTATTGTGCCGGTGCAGCCATCGGTATTCGACATGGCTGCCACGCGGGATTTTTTGGATCGGCTGGCAGAAGAAAAGATCGTGCGGAAACACAAAACTTTTATCAGCATTATCGGTATGCGCGTAGATCCACGTACCCACGCTTCATCTACTTTAGAGCAGTTTCTCAAACAGTATGATCTTCCCGTTCTCACCTATCTGCGCGATACCATGGTGTATGTCAATGCTGCTTTTAATGGCAAGAGCATTTTTGACCTGCCACATTACCAGGCTGAGCGTGACTTAGCACAGTGGCAGCCGCTAATCGAATGGTTGGAAACTTAGGCAGAAGCCGAGCCCCTATTCAGGCCTAACCATCGCGCCCGCCAGCAACCGGGATCCAACTCCATCCGATACCGCCACCTGATGGACTCTCCGGGTTTAATGCTGCATGTGGTGATGCTGCCCGCTATGCCCATCGGCCGCAGGTTTACC
>CAMDAX010000052.1 GCA_945888885.1 Nitrosovibrio sp. Nv4
TTCCACTGCGTTGCGTAGTATTCATTTCGGGCGCCGATGTTGTCTTTAGAACCTCCATCTTGCCAGTAATGGCCGCCCTTTTCTACCTCTTTTCGCTCCCAATTCTCCGGTTAATTCAGCTCAGGTGGGGAGTTTTGCAAGAGCCTCTAGAATCATAACATTTCAGGGCAGACAACTCGATTGAAGATCATTATTCTGGGTGCAGGACGGGTCGGTACGTCAGTGGCGGAAAGTCTGGTGAGTGAAGCCAATGACATCACCATGGTAGATGTCGCCTCGGACAAATTGCTGCTACTACAGGATCATCTTGACCTGCGCACGGTGATGGGCAATGCTTCGCATCCATCGGTATTGATGAAGGCTGGTGCCGAGGATGCCGACATGATCCTGGCCGTAACCCAGAGCGACGAAACCAACTTGGTAGCATGCAAACTCGCCGCCACCATGTTCAATATTCCGACCAAAATAGCGCGTATTCACTCAGCTAATTTCCTCGCTTACCCGGAAATCTTTTCCGCAGAAAATTTCGGTGTGGATTTCGTCATCTGCCCAGAACAGATTCTGACTGAATATATCGAAAAACTGATTGAGTTTCCAGAAGCTTTGCAGGTACTTGACTTCGCCAATGGCAAGGTGAGCCTGGTAGCAGTACGCGCGTTTCACGGTGGCCCCCTGGTTGGCCGGGAATTGCAGGAATTGCGCCAGCACGTACCCAATGTCGACACACGGGTGGCAGCAATATTCCGCAAAGACCGCCCCATTATCCCGGAAGGCGACACGGTGATTGAGGCTGAGGACGAAGTATTTTTTCTTGCTGCAGCAAAAGACATTCGCAGCGTAATGCGCGAAATGCGGCGTATGGATAAACCGGTCGAACGAGTAATGATCGCTGGCGGTGGCAACATTGGCAAGCGCTTGGCCAAAGCGCTGGAAAAAGATTATCAGGTAAAAATTATTGAATATGATAAACGGGTGAGCCAGCACTTGGCAGCGGATCTACATCATTCCCTGGTATTGCACGGTGATGCCACTGATGAGGATTTGCTGGGAAGCGAGAATATCGCCGAGATGGATATGTTTTGTGCGCTCACCAACGATGACGAAAACAACATCATGTCGGCGCTACTGGCCAAGCGCATGGGGGCGCGCAAGGTAATCGCACTCATCAACCGCCGCGCCTATGTGGATCTGGTGCAAAGCGGCAGCATCGATATCGCAATTTCCCCCGCGCAAGTTACCATCGGTTCGCTGCTCGCGCATGTCCGGCGAGGTGATGTGGTGGCAGTGCACAGCCTGCGGCGCGGTGCAGCAGAAGCGCTTGAACTGGTCGTGCATGGTGACACCAGGTCATCCAATGTGGTAGGGCGCAAAGTGGCAGACATCAAACTACCCAAGGGTGCAACTATTGGCGCCATTGTACGTGGCCTGTCAGCGACAGAAAGCCGAAAATGGGGAAATGAGGAAGAGAGAAAAAGGGCGAAAGATGCCGCATCCGGTCAGAATGCACAAGTGTTAATCGCACATCATGATACGGTGATTGAAGCAGAAGATCATGTCATTGTATTTGTGATCAACAAAAAACTGATCCATCAGGTAGAAAAATTGTTTCAGGTTGGCGTCGGTTTTCTGTAACCGGATCCATCAATGAGCCGCCTCTTTGCCGTCACCCATGTGCTGGGCATGGTAGTCCTGATATTCGGACTCACCATGCTGCTACCCCTTGCAGTTGCCTTTTGGCTGGATGACGCCGCGCAGTCCGCCTACCAGCAGGCCATCCTCATCACTATTTTCTGCGGCTTGGTAATGTCACTGGCGACACGCTGGCACCAGCGCGAACTGCAGGTGCGCGACGGCTTTCTGCTGGTGGTGCTGGTCTGGTCGGTATTGCCAGTATTCGCTACCCTGCCATTCATGTTTCTCATGCCGCAGCTGAGTTTCACTGATGCGTATTTCGAAGCCGCTTCCGGCATCACCACCACCGGGGCAACGGTGCTTTCTGATCTGGACAAGCTGCCGCCTTCCATCAATCTGTGGCGCGGCGAACTGCAGTGGCTGGGTGGCATGGGGCTGATCGTGCTGGCAGTCGCGATCCTGCCGCTGCTCGGCGTAGGTGGCAGACAGATGTTCAAGGCGGAGACGCCCGGGCCGATGAAGGACACCAAACTGACCCCACGCATTGCCGAAACGGCCAAGGGCCTGTGGCTGATCTACGCGGGGATTACCCTGGCCTGCATAGTTGCGTACCGGTTGGCTGGCATGAGTTGGCTCGATGCGGTTTTGCACGCCTTCACCACTCTGAGTCTGGGAGGCGTCTCCTCACACGATGCAAGCTTCGGTTACTGGGATTCGCCGCTGATAGAGGGCATCGCCATTTTTTTCATGCTGATCGCGGGGGTAAATTTCGCTTCGCATTTTCTGGTGTGGCGGGCAAAAAGCTTTTCACCCTACCGCCATGACCCGGAAGCGGGGATGTTCATCATGATTACAGTGGGAAGTTGTATTGGCCTCGCGTTCTATCTCTGGCTCATGGACGTATACCCCGATCCCCTGACGGCGCTACGCTACGCCAGTTTCAACACAGTTTCAGTCGCTACATCCACCGGCTTTGCCAGCACGGATTACTATCTGTGGCCTATTTTTGCGCCACTGTGGATGCTCTTCCTTTCCAGCTTTTGTTCGTCGTCAGGCTCGACTGGCGGCGGCATCAAGATGATCCGTGCCCAGATTCTGTTCAAGCAGGTATTTCGGGAAATGATCGTGATCATGCACCCCCAAGCGGTCTCACCCGTCAAGCTTGGCGGTAGCGTGGTGCCGAACCGCATTGTTTTCGCAGTACTGGCCTTCCTGTCCATCTATTTCGCCAGCATTGTCTCCATGACACTGATTCTTACTCTGAGCGGGCTGGAGTTAATTACGGCTTTGTCTGCGGTAGTGGCGTGTATCAATAACCTGGGTCCGGGATTTAGTCAAGTCGGTCCCGCAACGACTTTCGCGGTGCTTACCGACTTCCAGATCTGGGTGTGCAGCTTCGCCATGTTGCTGGGACGGCTGGAGCTTTTCACTCTGCTGATAGTGTTTACTCCTGCGTTCTGGAGGAAGTAGTCTTCAGGAACTTCAGCGGAATCCGGCGGAAATTGGCGAGTTCTATATTTCCTCTCCCCGAATTAAGGCAGCCAGTCTGCGCCACTGATAGCAAATTCTCCGTCCGCTTGATAGAATTGGCGTTTTCCATTTGATCGAACTATCCCTTCACCCTATTCAGGATCCCTCATGACCAGCAAAGACTTCTACCCTGCTAAAAAAATCAGCACGTTTTACCCGCCACAACGCACCTTGATGGGTCCGGGGCCGTCGGATACCCATCCACGCGTGCTGTCCGCCATGGCGCGCCCGACCTTGGGTCACCTTGACCCGGTATTCACAGACATGATGGAAGAGATGAAAAGCCTGCTGCGCTATTCATTCCAGACTGCTAATTTGCTGACTTTCCCGGTTTCTGGTCCGGGCTCGGTGGGAATGGAAATGTGTTTCGTTAATATGGTCAATCCCGGTGACAAGGTGATTGTGTGCCGCAATGGCGTGTTTGGCGCACGCATGATTGAGAATGTGCAGCGCTGCGGCGGTGTGGCAGTGGTGGTGGATGACCGCTGGGGGGAACCAGTGGATCCACAAAAAGTGGAAGATGCATTGAAACAGAATCCTGACGTGAAAATCGTTGCTTTCGTCCATGCCGAGACATCTACTGGCGTACTATCGGATGCCAAAACACTGTGCGAAATTGCCCGTCGCTACAACTGCCTGACTATTGTAGACACGGTCACTTCGTTGGGTGGTTCCCCTATCAGGACGGATGAATGGAAGATTGACGCAATTTATTCCGGTAGCCAGAAATGTCTGTCATGTCCACCAGGCCTATCGCCAGTCAGCTTTTCCGAGCGCGTAGTCGATCTGGTCAAAAATCGCCAGAGAAAAGTACAAAGCTGGTTCATGGACCTGAACCTACAGCTGGGTTACTGGGGTTCCAGCCGCACTTACCACCACACCGCCCCCACCAATGCACTTTACGCGCTACATGAATCGCTGTTCATGCTCTACGAAGAGGGATTAGAGCATTCCTGGGCACGCCATCATCGCAACCACATAGCGCTGAAGGCAGGGCTAGAGACCATGGGCATAGAATTCGTAGTGGAAGAAAAATATCGCCTGCCGCAATTGAACGCAGTCCACGTACCGGTTGGCGTAGATGAGAAGGAAGTCCGGCGCAGACTGCTCGCTAACTACAGTCTGGAAATTGGCGCGGGACTGGGCGACTTCGCCGGGAAAATATGGCGCTTTGGGTTGATGGGTTATTCCAGCAAAATAGAAAACGTGATGCTGTGCCTGAGCGCGCTGGAAACCGTGTTCTCTGATATGGGCAGGAAAATCGAGCACGGTGCTGCGGAGTCGGCGGCACATCAGAGCTATGCCGCCAACCCGCTGCCACTGCCACAACGTACCACAGTGGAAAAAGTAGCAGGACTCTGAAGCCATTACCCTTCCTTATTTACAACGAGGGGGGTAATGATGTCCGCCGCACCTGGAACCCGGCTTATTCCAATTCCAACTCGAAAGTGAAACGAGGCGATGACGAATGAATGCCGCAGACAGTACATCACCCCGAGAGAACTGCCTTCGGGGCGAATAGTACAGCCAGGCGCAGGCGCGGACATCAACAAAGTGTGCTGATGGAATTAAGGCGGAATTACAGCCCCAAACGTTGCCAGATGGTAGTCGTCAACCCTGCTGAATTCAGCGTATAAAAATGCAACCCCGGCGCACCCGCCTTGAGTAACTGGTCGCACAGGTCAGTCACGACATCAAGCCCGAATGCGCGAATTGAAGCACTATCGTCCCCATAACCTTCCAGTCTCTTTCTGATCCAGCGCGGAATTTCTGCGCCGCAAGTATCCGAGAATCTCGCTAATTGGGAAAACTTGTTGATGGGCATGATCCCGGGCACGATGGGGATCGATATCCCCATCGCTTCGCATGCTTCAATAAAACTGAAGTAGGCGTCTGCATTGTAGAAATACTGGGTAATAGCGGAATTTGCTCCCGCCTCCACTTTACGCTTGAAATTCTGTAAATCCTCCTGCGCCGAACGCGCCTGTGGATGATATTCCGGATAGGCAGCCACTTCGATGTGGAACGCATCACCGAATTCTCTACGGATAAATGCTACCAGTTCGTTAGCATAACGAAACTCCCCTGCCTGGGCCATGCCCGATGGTAAGTCTCCGCGCAATGCGACGATATGGCGAATACCATGGTTGTGATATTTTTCCAGCATAGCGCGGATATTCTCGCCGATCGAGCCAATGCAGGAAAGATGCGGTGCCGCCGCGTATCCCTCAGCCTGAATCTCCAGCACCGCTTCGAGGGTACGGTCGCGGGTAGATCCGCCCGCACCAAAGGTTACCGAAAAAAATTTGGGGTTGAGCTGCGCCAATTGCCTGCGGGTAGCGCGCAGCTTCTCCATTCCTTCCAGCGTCTGTGGAGGAAAAAATTCAAAGCTGAAAGTGGGGGTGAATTTTTTTTGTGATTCCATTTTTACTGCCCGCAGAGATGCGGGGAAAATAAAGAATAGTGTCTAGAAATTCCGCGACACCTTTTCGTACTTTCCCCACGTCACCTCACAACCAAAAAATCAGTACCGATACATTTCAGGCTTATACGGCCCATTTTTGTCCAGATTAAGGTATTTAGCCTGCTCATCGGTCAGCTCAGTGAGCTTGACGCCCAGCTTTTTGATGTGCAGCCGCGCTACCTTTTCATCCAGATACTTGGGCAATACATAGACATTCTTCTGATAATTTGCACCATTTTGCCAAAGCTCCATTTGTGCCAGCACCTGATTAGTGAACGAACTGGACATAACGAATGAGGGATGGCCGGTAGCGCAACCCAGATTTACCAGCCTTCCCTGCGCCAACACAATAATACGGCGACCTGATGGGAAAATAACATGATCCACCTGTGGCTTGATATTTTCCCACTGATATTTCTGGACTGAAGCGATATCTATTTCAGAATCAAAGTGACCAATGTTACAGATGATGGTCTGATTTTTCATTCTCAGCATATGGTCATGGGTTATGACACGCAGATTTCCCGTAGCGGTGACGAAAATGTCAGCCTGATCGCAGGCTTCATCCATGGTGACAACACGATAACCTTCCATCGCCGCTTGCAGCGCACAAATCGGATCTATCTCGGTGATCCATACCGTTGCTCCCAAGCCGCGCAGTGACTGGGCGCAGCCTTTACCTACATCGCCGTAACCGCAGACTATTGCAACTTTTCCGGCAATCATCACATCGGTAGCGCGCTTGATACCATCCACCAGTGATTCACGGCAACCGTAGAGGTTATCGAACTTGGACTTTGTGACTGAGTCATTGACGTTAAACGCTGGAAACGGCAACTCGCCCTTTTTCTGCATTTCGTACAAACGATGCACGCCAGTGGTGGTTTCTTCCGTCACGCCACGGATATTGGCAAGAATGTTGGAATACCAGCCAGGCTGGGTACTAAGCCTTTTTTTGATTGCCGCGAACAAGGCATGCTCTTCCTCGTTGGCCGGGTTGGCAATAACTGACGAGTCTCTTTCCGCCTTGCTACCGAGTATGATCAGCAATGTGGCATCACCACCATCATCCAGAATCATATTGGGCGTTTTGTTTGCGCCCGACTCTTTGCCTGGCCATTCGAAAATACGGTGGGTATATTCCCAATAATCATCCAGCGACTCACCCTTGTAGGCAAACACTGGAATACTTTCCGCTGCGATAGCTGCGGCTGCATGATCCTGGGTGGAATAAATATTGCACGAAGCCCAGCGTACCTCCGCACCCAGTTTGACCAGAGTTTCGATCAACACTGCGGTCTGGATGGTCATGTGCAGAGAACCCGCAATACGTGCGCCAGCCAGAGGTTTCTGGTCGGCATATTCTTCGCATAAGGCCATCAGACCGGGCATTTCTGTTTCGGCGATGGCGATTTCCTTACGTCCCCATCCTGCCAAGGACATATCGGCAATTTTGTAATCGGTGAATGGGTCGCTATTAGGGCTGGACACAGCGTTCATGGAACAATCTCCTGAGAAATGAACGAGCGCCGTTGTTACGATGTCTTCCTCCGCCGAGCCTCGCGGGACTGTGCCCGTTGCAGCGCTCCTCAGCGTGAAGGAAGTAAAGCATGGTCACAAGCAAAGTGTTTCTACCACAGGGAATACAGAGAAAATCAGAAGCAAAAAATAACTTGGTACTCGCTGTTATTTTGCATGGATTCCCCTCAACCCCCACCGCGTTCTCTGTGGCTTATGGGCTTCTTGAGACTCTGCAACCTACGCTGTTGCCGTGCCCTTGATTCCTGCATCAGCGCGAAGTTGTGCGGCCTTGTCGGTAGCCTCCCAGGTAAATTCCGGCTCATCCCGGCCAAAGTGTCCATAGGCGGCGGTCTTGGTGTAAATCGGGCGTAGCAGATCAAGGGAATGAATAATGGCGCGCGGACGCAAATCGAAATACCGTTCAATCAGTTTGACTATTTCGTCGTCAGATATTTTCCCTGTGCCGAAAGTGTCGACCATCATCGAAACCGGACGCGCTACGCCAATAGCATAGGCTACCTGTACTTCACACCTGCTTGCGATACCGGCAGCAACAATGTTCTTCGCCACGTAGCGCGCGGCGTAAGCAGCCGAGCGATCCACTTTGGATGGATCCTTGCCAGAGAAAGCGCCGCCGCCGTGATGCGCCGTACCACCGTAGGTGTCCACGATGATTTTGCGGCCGGTCAATCCACAGTCACCCATCGGCCCGCCCACCACGAAGCGTCCGGTAGGGTTGACCAAATAACGGGTGTCGCCATTCAGCATATTTTTCGGGATTACCGGTTTGATGATTTCTTCGATCACCGCTTCAGTCAGCTCAGCATGAGAAGTATCAGGATGGTGCTGGGTGGATATCACAACAGTTTCGATCCGCTGCGGCTTACCGTTCAAGTAGCTCACCGACACCTGCGATTTAGCGTCGGGACGCAACCACGGCAGGCGCCCGTCTTTTCTCAGTTCAGCCTGCCGCTCCATCAGGCGGTGGGCATAGTAAATCGGCATCGGCATCAATTGCGGCGTCTCATCGCAGGCGTAGCCGAACATAAGTCCCTGATCGCCCGCACCCTGATCCATTTCTTCTTCCTTGGTGCGGTTAACCCCCTGAGCGATGTCGGCTGACTGCTTATTAAAAGCGGTCAGCACTGCGCAGGTAGTGGAGTCAAAACCAATGTCGGAACTGGTATAACCGATGCGCTTGACGGTCTCGCGCGCGATCACATTGTAATCCACTGAAGCATTGGTAGTGATTTCACCCGACATAACAATCAGCCCGGTGCTGCACAAAGTTTCACAAGCCACCCGCGCGTTGGCATCCTGGGCCAGGATCGCATCCAGGATTGAGTCGGAAATCTGATCGGCTACCTTGTCGGGATGGCCTTCGGACACGGATTCGGAAGTAAAAAGATATTCGCTCATGTTCTCCAACTCATTAATTTTAAAAAGCCCCGTAGAATATCAGATTCTGCCCAATGCAAGAAGCTGATAAAGAGCAGCAACCTGCACTGCTCTTTTCGGCGACAGTAAGATTGCTGCCATCGCTCTCATACGGAGTTTGCTCAAAGATTCTCCGGAATCAGTTACAACCTTCCATCTTGTAGATAAAATAGCCGTCCTTGTTAATCGCCTCGACGACATTATCGGGTGCACTCTGGCTGTGACAGAAACTGCATTCCCTGCTCGTGACAGTTGCACCTTCTTCGCCAATCGAGGTCAGCCACTGTTTGGCATACTCGATCGCTTTCGGATCGTCTTTCACTGCGGTGAAGACATCAAAGTGCATGGTGTGGCCATCCTTAGCTTTGACATAAGTGTCGTAAACGTGCATTTGCATGATTATTCCTCTATAAATTAAAGGTCTCGGGAAATTGAAGCGAGCTCTGTCTCAATGGTTCAATTGATTCACTGCATAGACTATCACGGCACCGGCAAAAGTGGAATGTGGTTTCTTTTGGGTTTGCGCAGCAAAGATTGCGCACCCATGCCCTATGTCACAATATTGTAATATGAATAGTTCATTATATTCATGCTGCCATGTGGCGGTGATATGTTCAAAAAATGGAGGATGAAATGTTGCAATTACACAATTTTAAGATACTAAGCATGTCCGCTGTATTGGTTGCTTTAATTAGCGCTGCCGGTGTTACGAGTGCTCAGTCGATTGTCAAAATAGACGGTTCCAGTACTGTCTATCCTATCACCGAGGCGGTAGCAGAGGATTTCCAGATAGCCAAAAAAGGCGCGATTAGAGTAACCGTTGGTATCTCTGGCACTGGTGGTGGATTCAAGAAATTCTGCCGCGGTGAGATAGATATCGCCAACGCTTCCCGCCCTATTCAGAAAAAGGAAATGGAAGACTGCAAGAAGGCCGGCGTGCAATATGTTGAAATGCCAGTGGCGTACGATGCGTTGACCGTGGCAATAAACCCGGGGAACACCTGGAGCAGAACCATGACTGTTGCGGAATTGAAGAAGATCTGGGAACCCGCTGCCCAGGGTAAAATCACCAAATGGAACCAGATAAACCCGGCATGGCCTGACGAAACCTTCAAGCTCTACGGTGCCGGTGCGGATTCCGGTACTTTCGACTACTTTACGGAAGCCATTGTTGGCAAGGCCAAATCAAGCCGCGGCGACTTTACCGCATCCGAAGACGACAACGTCCTGGTACAAGGGGTGGCAAGCGATAAAAACGGCCTGGGTTTCTTCGGTTTCGCCTATTACATCGAGAATCAGAAAAAAGTCACAGCAGTTGCCGTAGACAGCGGTAAAGGCGGCGTTCTTCCATCCGCTGAAACAGTGGAGAACGCGACTTACCAGCCTTTAGCCCGCCCCATTTTCATCTATGTAAACATCAAGTCGGCGGAGAAGCCTGAAGTCAGAGAATTTGTTACGTTCTATATGAAGAATGCGCTTACCCTGGTGAAGGAAGTCCAGTATTTTCCGTTACCGGCAAGTGCCTACACCACCATCATGGAGCACTTCAACAAGAAGAGGCTGGGAACGGTATTCGGTGGCGTGTCGACAGTGGGTCTTTCAATCAGTGAGTTGCTCAAGCGCGGAGCCCGTCTGGAATTCGAACATAACTAAAACATCCATTGAATCGAATATTGAAGGGGTAGCAGCACACAGCGATTGCGAGCATGAATCTTGTCAGCCTGCTGGACAAGGGTTTCTTGTAATTGCTGGATATCAATCAACTGTTTCGCAGTGAAGCCAATTGGCAATAGTGAAGTTCGCCGGATTAGGTAGCACATGCTGCTGTACATTTTCCTCGTTCAGGCTGCCGGAAACAGGCAGCCTGAACATATATGTTTTTACTGCTGGTAGTAGAGAAGTTTGTTTTGAGCTTCCCCATTGACTTCCCCGCTGACGCGACCCCTTTCACAATACTTGCTCCAGAGTGTCGGGGGCAGGCTGGTCTTGGCTGACCAGATTTTCGTCTGCTTTCGCTCGATCCGCGCCCGCCCATTTCCAGTTGTTCAGTGTTTATTGATCTTCCCGGATACGATCCTTTCTGATCTTCCCTGACATATTTCTGACGTCTTCATGTGCCATTCCGACCACCTACTCAGTAGGTTTGTCATAAAACTATTATAAAAGTGTAATAAGACTGTCATAACTCATCGATACCATCCTCTCAGTTTAATTAATCAAAACTCTGAGGGGGAAATATGAAGTTATCCAGAATCACAGCGGCGGTCATTGCTGTTTTGGGCGCAGGCTTGACTGCAGGCATGGCATCAAGTGCTTTTGCCCTTGATCTATACATGGACAAGAAAACCAAGCAACTCTATGCAGAACCGGGGCCCGGCCGGGAACGCCTGGGTTCTTTCAAGAGGGTCGAAGACGCCCCCGTAAAACCTGCGGCAAAAACCGACACGACTGAGTCAACCCAGAACCCTGGAGATAGAACAGCGGCAATGAGTGAGTCCGTAGTAAAAACGGATACCATCGAATTAACTTCGATCCCTAGAGATAGATCAGTCGCAATGCGAGAAAAGATGGCGGGAGCGCGTCTTCTCAACGATGTCGCAGAACTCAAGGAACGAGTCAAAGAAACCGAGAAAGTCCATCCGAAATTTGACGACCGGGGAATACACTTTGAAACCAAAGATGGCAACTTTACATGGTCACCGAATGGTCGTATCCAAGTTGCCTCGCAATACAATTTCATCAATGACCCCGCAGACTCAACTGGCAGCGATCGACCGTATGAATTGAATAGCGGCATGAATCTCCGCCGTGCGCGTATGGGTATGGAAGGGACTTTTTACAAGATCTGGGACTACAAATTTGAATTCGATTTCAGCCGTGGCAATGGCTCGGTAGCGTCCGGAATTACCGATGCTTTTGTAAGGCTGAATGTTGACAACGCACTTTCATTCAAGATCGGCTCCTTCAAGGAACCGTTCAGTCTGGAAGAAGCTGCTAGCAACCGCTTCCTCACATTCATTGAACGTCACATGGCAGTCAATACGATGGTTGATAATCCCAATACCTACAAAACCGGTATTGGCGCCAACTATGCCGTGCCGCGCTGGCAGACCGGGGTTTCTTTTCAAACCGAGCCTGTTGGGGGCTGGTCTTCCGCTTCCTCCTCAGCCAATTCCAATGTCAGTGTCCTTAGCAACGGCAATCAGAGCCGCAACAATGGCTCCGGCGATATGGGCTGGGAAGGAATGGCCCGGGTAACCGGCAGGCCGTGGATGGAAGGTGATCACAAATGGTTGCATATCGGCACTTCGGGAGGACGCACCCACGTCAACACCCAATACGCAGCTGATGGCTCCATCGCTAACGGTGGCATGGCATTCTTCACCTTCCCCGGAACCAACGTCGACCGTAGCAACGTTTTGAATACCGGCAACCTGAGCGATGGGAATCTTACCTCAGCAAGCAGGCGTGAAATACACAGTTATGACCGCATGGGCGTAGAAACTCAATTCGTGTATGGCCCAGCCTCGTTACAGGGGGAGTATTTACGCACCAACATCAATGGCGTGGGATATAACAACGGCGAGCACATTACTGGCGCTTATGTTTTTGGTAGCCTCTTCTTGACGGGCGAATCCAAAACCTACCACGTCAGAAACGGTGCAGCAAATCGGATCAAACCCATCACGCCCTTTCAATGGAGCGGCTCGGGCTGGGGAGCGTGGGAGCTTGCTGCAGGTTGGGATTATATCAACATGAACTCCGGCGCAATCAGAGGCGGTCAGATGGACATGCTCCGCTTGGGCGTAAACTGGTACCCGCACTCAAATGTCAAATTACAGAGCAATTTTCAGCATGTATTAGCCATAAACTCGCCCCAATCCGGGGCATCTGGTTACGATGGAAGGCGGACCGTAGGCTGGAATCATGGCAATCTGGATGTGTTCATGACACA
>CAMDAX010000053.1 GCA_945888885.1 Nitrosovibrio sp. Nv4
GGCTGGAAGCAAGCAATGGCAATGCTTTCAGCCTGCCCATGCTGGTTTTTTATAACCTCACCTGTTTGGAGAGGCCATCGAAGCCTTCAAAAGCCACTATCTATATGGATTCCAGTCAATTTGAGTGGCTTCAACTACGGTTTTTAGGATTATTCAAGGAGTGGCACTATCCGAACGCCGAAGAGCACGCGCTGATACATTCGACCATTACCCGAGCGTTGAGCGATATCATGAGCCAGTTCAATCACGACGGTACAATGTACGAGTGGGTCGCTGCCGGATTGAAAATTAAACAGGTGTTGATTGATCACATCTTGATCGAAGACATGAAGTACCGCGATTTCCATCGCGCATCGATCTTAAAAAACCGCAGTTAACTGCGGTTTTTGGGATTAAACATTAACTGCGATAACTCGCATTGATCTTAACATAATCATAGGAAAGATCGCAGGTCCATACCGTGGTTGATGCATGTCCCCGATTGAGCACAACCCGCACGACAATTTCAGCTTGCTGCATCACCCGTTGACCATCCTGCTCAAGATAGCTTTGTGCCCTGCCGCCATTCTCCGCAACCAGAACATCATCAAGATAAAGTTGCAGCTTGCTCACGTCAAGATCATCAATACCTGCGTAACCGATGGCTGCAAGTATCCGGCCCAGATTCGGGTCAGAGGCGAAGAAAGCGGTTTTTACCAGCGGCGAGTGGGCAATGGCATATGCAGCCTTGGCACATTCATCATGAGTTTTCCCACCTTCAACCCGCACTGTGATGAACTTGGTCGCGCCTTCACCATCGCGCACAATAGCCTGCGCAAGTTGCACCGCAACCTCCGTCACCGCCTCTTGCAATAGGTTGAATTCGGCGCTCCATTTTTCTGTGATTTCCGCATGACCGGCACGGCCTGTTGCAATCAGAATGAAAGCGTCGTTGGTCGAGGTATCCCCATCCACGGTGATGCGATTAAATGAGCTATCTGCCGCATAACGCACCATCTGCTGCAACAACGGCTGGCTCACAGCCGCATCAGTCACCACATAGCCCAACATGGTCGCCATGTTGGGATGAATCATGCCGGAGCCCTTGGCAATCCCGGTAATGGTTACGGTGGTGCCGTTGAGTGCGATCTGCTTCGACACTGCCTTGGGCACAATATCGGTGGTCATGATCGCCTGGGCCGCAGCGAACCAGTTATCCGATTTGAGATTAGCCAGCGCGATAGGCAAGCCTGCAACAATTTTCTCCAGCGGCAGCAGTTCCATAATGACGCCGGTGGAAAATGGCAGCACCTGCCGCACATTACAACCCAGCAATCTGGCCAGCTCGAAACAGGTAGAGCGGGCGCAGGCAACCCCTTGTTCGCCAGTACCTGCATTGGCGTTACCGGTATTGATCACCAATGCGCGGATTGGGAATTTTGAATCAGGATGGGAGAGATGCTCTTTAGCCACTATCACCGGTGCAGCACAGAAGCGGTTTTGCGTAAACACGCCGGCAACCTGCGCACCCTCATCCAGCACCATCACCAACAAATCCTGGCGATTGGATTTCTTGATTCCCGCTGCGGCAATGCCGAGCGATACGCCCTTTATTGGCAGCAATTGTTCGGGTAGAGGGGGTGTAATATTGACTGGCATGATGATCGAACTATCAAAGATGCGTTATCCTAACTCATCTTCAGCATTACGTTTTCATATTTACCGAGCTCGCGCAGGTAGCATTTCCGTAATCAATTGATTATTATAGGACGTTGTAATTAACGAGCCAGGAGAAAAAAACATGAATTTCGACAAGGAACTGGACGTGCGGGGCTTGCTTTGCCCGCTGCCGATCCTGCGTACCAAGAAATCTCTGGCGGACATGACCACCGGGCAAGTGCTAAAAATTGCTGCCACCGATCCCGGTGCAACCATTGATTTTCAGGTTTTTGCCGATCAGACGGGGAATGAACTGCTGCTCTTGTTAGAGGCAACGGGAGAGTTCACATTTTATATGAAAAAGAAATGAGGTGATCCGGCGTAACCAGGAGCATCATGTCCCCTACTCACTTCACTGCTGTTCAAGACCAGACCGACAGACTTGCATGCACATGCATACCGCACATGCATGTGCATGCATAAAATATCTGACTAAAGCGCCGTACATGCATCAATTGCGGCAACAAGCTTGCGATAGCGCGCCAACCACTGCAGCGGAATGGGAGACGCAGAGCCGCCCTGCTTTGCCATATGCGCTGCCACGAGGGCACCGAGCATGATACTACGGCCACAGTTGTCTCCCGCAGCACGAATGTTGTCCTCGATTGCGCTGCGGTAATCCCGTGCATGCTGCGCGATATGAAAAACTACTGGCAGGCCCTCTGCGACATGGCAAGCCATACCAAAACGCGCTGCAACTGCAACGCTATCCAGTGTTGGTACAGCCAGTGCCTGCTCCAGTAACGGCCTGAGAGTATTGCCTGCAAACGGCAAAGCACCCGCCAATGCCTGTGCAATCGGTGTGCCACGTAGCACTTCAAACAACGCCACAGCGGAACATTGCGCGGCAGTAACCGCCAGCGTATTGTTATTGGTGATGCGCACGACCTCTTCAACCCGCTCCAGCAGCGCTTCCAGCGATCCGCTGTGGGCCGCTACCAGTGCCGGTAGCGCTGCCAGTGCCGCAAACTGATCGTCATTGGCACCGGATGCCGCCGGGAATACCGCTGGCTCAAGCGACAATAAAGTGCACAACGTCAGACGGGTGGGCGAATCGACATAACCCACGAACGCACCGCCCGGCCCAAAGTGTAGGCGGTATTCGATCTGGTACTCGGTACGCTTAAACTCTCCATGCTTCGCCAGATGCTGGAGCATCAACAGGCACACCTCACCGTACCCGGTCGATTCGCCAGCCATTCTGCCGCCATGTGCGAAGTAACCCTTGGCGCCGGCGTAGTCGGTTGCATCGGGTGGTAAAAACACCAATCCCTTCCTTGCTTCAATCTCTGTAATGCGTACAGGGTCATAAAGCCAGTGCAGGCCAAGCGTGGCAGAGTCAGCAACGAGAGCGCCAAGAACGGCAGCGGTAACTGGATTCATTTTTGTATATATCCGTAGCGAAATTTTTCCGGGCTAAACTTCTTCTTCGGCGGGCAGTTTGCGTGCCTCGTCTTCCAGCATCACCGGAATACCATCCTTGATGAGAAAGGCCAGTCGGTCAGCCTTGCAGATCAACTCATTCTCGGTTTTTTTGTATAGTAATGGGCCCTTGCACAGCGGGCATACTAAAATGTCGAGCAGTTTTGCATCCATGAATCATTTCCTCAATTTATAAATTATCTGGGCCAGTCCAGCTCTAGCCGCTGCCCACACTGACAATCCTAAATCCGGCAGTTGGACAGGATTCGCTTGGTCATTTCTAAAAATCCGTATTTCGTCAGGAATACTTTGTTGCTCACAAGAACGTTGCCTTGCAAACAGCTAAAATAATTCAGGAGACCGCAATGAATCATGGCACAAAAATAACAGGACTTCCAGATTTAACCGCGCATCTACTGCGTGACGGGGTTCCTATTTGCCGGTTTGTGAATATAACTCTGAAGTAAGTGCCAGAAGTACGCTGTCCTCGCCGGAAAGTTATGCTACGCTTCCCGATAATGGGTGCCACCCGCAAAGTCAATAACTGACCACCAGATATGCCGAGGAGAAATTGTGGCTTTTCTGCCGTTTTACGTACCTAAAAATAAACAGCTCAAAATTGTGATTGCAGGAGGTGGTTACGCCGGAATCTCTGCAATGACATCGCTGCTGCGTTACATGCCAGAGGCCGACATCACCATCATCGACCCCCGTTCCCAGCATGTTAAGATCACCCATCTGCATGAGACTTTCCGCTTCCCGCTAGAGGATGTGCTAGTACCTTTTTCCGCTCTGGAACGCCGTTTTGGCTGCCGTCATATCTGTGCTGAACTGATCCCGCAGGAAATTTCCCTGCGACAATGGCAGAACGACAAATTTATTACGCTCAAAGACCAAATACTGGAGTTTGACTACCTTCTGATTGCATCGGGTGCCGCTGCAGCGCAAGTGGGGCGCACTGAGAATGTTCTTGTCCTGCAAGATTTCATGACCAGCAGCGGGGCAGATTTATTAACCAGTCATCTGAGTACGGACACCGTAGACAAACAATCCATCTCCGTAATCGGCGGGGGTGCTACCGGAATTCAATTTCTGTTTGAAGTCGCTCATTTCCTCCATCGGCGGAAAATCAACAGCAAACTGCGCTTGATCGACAGCGGGGAACGGGTGCTCAAACAATTCCCCGTAGGTTTCTCCCGCTATACCGAAGCGCGAATGAGCGATCAAGGTATTGATTTCCATCCTGACACGCTTTACCGTGGACAGGAGGATGGCAAAATTCTACTGGAAGAAAAGGAGAGCGGGCGGCAATTTGCTTTACCTTCCGCGCTATCGTTCCTGTTCCTTGGCAAGAAACCGGACAATCTGTTTGCCGCCAATACCTTCGGGCAAGTGCTGGTCGATCATGAACCACTGCAAAATATTTTTGCAGCGGGCGATTGCTCCAGCTATTATTCGTATGGCTCCAATACCATGTCGGCACAATCCGCAGTGCGTAAAGGAAAACTGGCGGCCCGTAATATTCTGCGGCACTCCGGGATGCTAAAACTGCTTGAGCCCTATTTGCACCACGATCTGGGTTATGTCGTCAGTCTTGGGCCAACCGATGCAGTGGGCTGGCTGGCACTGGAGGGTAACGTAGTCAGTGGCATTCCGGCGCTGGTGATCAAGGAAGTGGTGGAGGCTCAATACGATTTATTGCTGACAGGAATAGACACTTATCTGATTTGAATAAATACCACAGAGAGGGGCAACTCTATGTTCGGTTTACTTAAAGATATACAGGTTACCGGTAAAGCCGGTGCAGTCATTCAACGGCAATGCGACGATATTTTTAATTTTGTCGGTACCAATTTTTTCAAGAATTATCCACGCTGGTCACCAGAAGTTCTCGATTTAAAATCTCTGACCGAGGGCCCGATGAGGCTTGGCACCTTGTGCCGCCAGGTTCGCATCGATCAAGGCAATCGCTCAGAATCAACTTTCAAGGTCACGGCTTTCCAACCGGGCAGACGCATTTGCTTTGAAGGCGTTTCCAACCCTTATCGCTGCGATTATATCCTTGAGCCAGCCAGTCCCACAGCGGCGAGCCGAATCACTTTTACTTTCGAACTACTCAGGCTGGAGCTCTATATGAAGCCGTTCGAGAAACTTGTTCGTCTGGCGGTTCAGGATGGCACCGATAGAACGGTTAGAAATATCAAGCAATTGATTGAAAACGAGGTTGCCGAGCCTGCGGCACCATAATCCTTAATTGTTATCCATGCAGTTTTTAACACGGTGTCAGATCGTAAAACTAATATTGGAGAAAAATGATGACTACTTTCATAGTTGAAAAAGATCCTGGACTAATTCCGCAGATCCTGACCAAAATATTGGACTCCTGCGTCAATGGCGTGACACTATCTGACCCTGACCTGGAGGATATGCCACTCGTATATGCAAACAAAGCCTTCGAGACGGTAACGGGTTATAGCCAGGAAGAAACCATAGGAAAAAATTGCCGTTTCCTGCAAGGTGCGGATCGTGATCAGGAAGATCTACCTCGGTTGCGGGAGGCGCTCAAGAACTGCCAACCAATTGAAGTTACGCTTAGAAATTACCGAAAAAATGGTGAGCTGTTTTACAACCACCTCGCGCTTACCCCATTGTTTGATTCCAATGGAAAATTACTTTATTACCTGGGCGTGCAGTACGACATAACCGCGCAAGTCCATGCGGAAGAAGAAATCAGACGGCTGACCGGTTGCCTTGAGTCATTGAAAAAATAATAGCAGACTCCTTTTACTTGGAGTCCGGCTGGGAAAGCTTACTGCTGCCTCAACCGCCGCTGAACTCGCACAATGCAAATACCTTGTGCCCCAGTTTCTCCAGCCGCACCCTGCCGCCGACATCGGGCAGGTCGATCACGAAACAGCACTCCACCACTTCTCCGCCCATCTCCTGTATCAGCCCGGCGGCAGCTTCTGCCGTACCGCCGGTGGCGATGAGATCGTCCACCAGCAGTACACGATCGCCCGGCTGAATCGCATCCACATGGATCTCGATGCGATCGCTGCCATATTCCAGTTGATAGTCGCGCCCGATTGTTGCGGCAGGCAGCTTGCCTTTTTTACGTATCGGTATAAAACCCAGGCCAAGCTGGTAAGCGACCGGGGTACCAATGATAAAACCGCGTGATTCGATACCAGCGACTTTGTCGATCTTTAACTCCTGGTAGCGGCTGGCAATCTCCTGAATGGTCGCACGCAGCCCAATCGGGTCTTTCAGCAGCGTGGTAATATCGCGAAACATTATTCCCTGATGGGGGTAATGCGGGATGGTGCGAATGCGTGATTTAATTGACATAACAAGTCCTGTCTCTGGCTACTGAAGAAGGGTTCCTACCCGAATATTGCATAAATTTTCGTAATGATCGCACAGGATTCTATTTGACAGACAAATTTTGTGCGGGGGCGATAGGATTATAATTACCCGGAGATTATTGAATCTCTAATTCTGGTTGATTTCTCAGACGGTCAATCGTAAAACCATACTGATGAGAGCATAACCATGCCTCCTACCCTGCGCGCCATAATTCTGATCATACTGACCGCCGGTTTATTTGGCTGTGCCAGCTTTGAGCCACGCTACCAGATTACGCATCGATATGAGCCGCCGACCAATCCCGCAGGGATTATTTGCCTGGGGAAATGCACGCAACAACTGGCGGCATGCCAACAAGGCTGCGCGTCGACTTACCAGGCATGTCTGCAGCGTATCGAACCTCTGGCGGAACAGCGCTATGACGAGGCAGTCAGGCGCTATGAAAGCGAGTTCAATACCTACCGGCAACAGTTGAACAATTCCCGTCTCTCCCAATCGTTGGGCTGGGGACGCTCCGCCTGGGGTTGGGGTGGCTATCCCTTGGGTTGGGGCCCTTCATGGGGTTGGGGCGGCTCTCCCTGGTACGGCTTGGGGTATTCCTCCCCATATTACTATTCACCTGCGCCGCCCATCCGGCCTGACCGTGGCAGAGAATTTGACCGGCTACGCTACGAGCAATGCGAGGTGGAATGTGGCTGCCAATCCGTCCAGGATGCCTGCTTCCTGAGTTGTGGCGGCAAGAAAACCGTGGAAGAGCGGTGCATCGCAAATTGTCCCAAGTAGAATCTGAAAGATACCAGGAGCATATCAGCCCGCACCAATTCATCTGGCATCAATCTCCAGGTTATCGATTAGCCGGGTTCTGCCTAACCAGGCCGCTGCCAGCACCGCCAGATCCGAGGCCCCCTCCCCTGCTGAGGCCAGGGTATCGCGTTGCCGCAATGCAATATAATCAACTCTCCAACCGTAGCTGGCAAGACTCTCTTGCGCATTTTTGCATGATTGCTGAAAATTCCTGTTACCCGCTTCCACTTCCTGCTTTATATTGGATAAGGCTCGATACAAATGCACCGCTTCAGCACGCTCCTCGACGCTCAGATAGCGATTGCGCGAACTCAGTGCCAAGCCATCGGGTGCGCGCATGGTTTCACCCGCGATAATTTCCAGCGGCAGGTTCAACTGCCGCACCATTTCACGCACGAATTGCAGCTGTTGATAATCCTTTTTGCCGAACACTGCCACTTGAGGCTGTACGATATTGAACAGTTTCAATATCACCGTCATCACACCACGAAAAAAACCAGGGCGAAATTCGCCTTCCAGTTCATTCGCCAGCAGCGGTGGCTCCAGCAGAAATTCCTGTAATACCGGATAAATATCTTTTTCATCAGGCGCAAATACCACGTTGACGCCCTGATTCTCCAGTGACTTGTAATCATCTGCCAGAGTACGCGGATACTCGTCGAAATCCTCAGTCGGCGCGAATTGCAGACGATTCACAAAAATGCTCGCCACCACGCAATCGGCTTTTTGCTGCGCAAGTCGCACCAATGACAAATGACCTTCATGCAGGTTGCCCATGGTCGGGACAAAAGCAATGGCAGACTTGTGCTTGAGGCATAAACGCAGGGCTGAAATGTCGGTGATGATCTCCACGGTCTTTCAGAACCCATGCTCAGGTCCGGGAAATTTACCGGCCTTTACTTCCTTGACATAAATTTCCACTGCCGCCTGGATGCTACCTGCGCCAGCCATGAAGTTTTTCATGAATCTGGCTTTCCTGCCAGAGGAGATGCCCAACATGTCATACAACACCAATACCTGTGCCGAGCAATCCACACCTGCACCTATACCAACGGTTGGAATCGAGAGTTTCCTGGTGATCTTTTTGGCAAGTGCCGCCGGAACAACTTCCATCAACAGCATACCCGCACCAGCCTTTTCCAGTAGCACCGCATCCGTCATCAATTGTTTTGCCTGATGGTCACTTTCGCCCTGTAGTTTATAGCCCCCCAACTGGTGTACTGATTGCGGCATCAGACCAATGTGGGCACATACCGGGATACCGCGTTGGGTAAGGAATTCAACCGTTTCCGCCATGATGTGGCCGCCTTCGATCTTGACCATATTGGCGCCTGCCGCCATGAGTTCGGCGGCATTCTCGAATGTGTCCTCCGGTGTTATCTGCGATGTACCAAACGGCATATCGACCATGACAAATGCTTTGCTCGATCCGCGTACCACGCAACGGGTGTGATAAATCATGTCGTCCAGCGTCACCGGCAGCGTAGTCTCTTTGCCTTGCAGCACATTGCCCAACGAATCGCCTACCAGCAAAATATCGACACCGGCATTTTCCAGCACTGTCGCAAAACTCGCGTCATAGCAAGTGACGATGGCGATTTTCTCACCATCATCACGCATTTTTTGTAGCGTACTTTGTGTGGTTCGCATAGTTGACCTCCTGAGAATTCTCTGAACAAGCCCCCATATGAGCGTAGCGGAGGGTCTGTTCAGAAGCTCCCTATCCCCGGTTAAAATATTCCCGTGGACCGCGCATCTGCTCTACCCGCTGCAACAATAAATCAAAATCCTCACGACTATCAATAAAATTGAGATTCTCGCTGTTGACGATCATCACCGGCGCAGCTTCGTACTGATAAAAAAACCGTGTGTAAGTTTCAGCCAGCCGCCACAGATATTCTGCGGAAATCCTTTTCTCGAAAGCGCTGCCACGCCGCTTTACCCGTTCCATCAAGGTATCGGGAGAGGCCTGCAAATAAATCACCAGATCAGGTGACTGGGCCTGGGGTTGCAAGTGACGGTAAATCTGCTGATAGAGTTCGTACTCGGCGTCGCTCAACGTAAGTCCGGCGAATAGTTGATCTTTGTCGAGCAAAAAATCGCTCACAGTTGTCTGGGTAAATATGTCCATTTGTGCCAAGCCCTGCACCTGAGCGGCACGCTGAAACAGGAAAAACAATTGTGTCGGCAGCGCGTAACGGGGAATATCGCTATAGAACTTCTCGAGAAACGGATTCTCGGCGGGCTTTTCCAGCAGCAGCGCGCTGTTCAGATGATTCGCCAAACGCTTTGCCAGGCTGGTCTTGCCCACGCCTATCGGACCCTCAACTACGATGTAACGATACATTTCCATCTTCATTGCTGTTGCGCTCGTTCAAGCCGTTGCCCGGCACATGTGGCCAGCAATTCAGCCACCGCGCCACGCCCGGGAATGCAGCAATCCGGCTCGATTTCCATGAGCGGCTGCAACACGAATGCCCGCTGATGCATGCGCGGATGCGGCAGGGTCAGACCGGGTTCGTGGCATTGCAAATCATCATACATCAACAGATCCAGATCAAGGATACGCGGAGCGTTGAGCGATTGGCGCAGGCGCCCACAGCGATGCTCGATCTCAAGCAGGGCTTTGAGTAAGTCTTGCGGCGCAAGCATGGTTTCAATTTTCGCTACGGCGTTGATGAAATCAGGCTGATCAAGTCGCCCTATCGGCGCGCTGCGGTAAAGCGAAGAGCATAATAACAAACGACTGACAGGAAGCCGCGCCAACTCTTCAAAAGCCCGTTGTACTTGGAACACCGGGTCTTCCAGATTGCTACCTAGCGCAATCAAGGCATGACAAAGCAATTGCGGTTTGATACCGGACGTCAAGATATCACCGTATCTGCAGCTGAACTGTCGGGGCTGGCGCCATCTCCGGCCACGGGTTCGCGACGGCTACGGCGTTTTCTGCGTTTCTTTGGTACTTCATCCTTGAGCAACATGGCTTCACGTTCACCAGCATCGGCTCGCTGGAACGCCTCCCACCACTGACCCAGTTCAATATCTATCTCGCCGCTTTCGCAACGCAGCAGCATAAAATCATAAGCCGCACGAAAACGTGGGTGTTCCAGCAGACGAAATGGCCTGCGCCCTCCTCTTCCCAGAAAACGCAGCTGCATCGCCCAGATTTCCTGCATGATGGCATCATAGCGGCGCGGAATCGCAAGCTCTTTATCCTGCACGGCAAGCACATCATCCATTGCCTGTTGCAATGCAAACATTGGTTTTTCTCCCGCAGCCTGCCGGATATTCCACTGCGCCAGCACCTCGTGCCATAACAGTGCCGCAAATAAAAAGCCGGGAGACACCGGCTTCTCTTGCCGCACGCGCTCGTCGGTATTTTTGAGTGCGAGTGTAATGAAACGCTCACCCAATGGTTGTTCCAGTATGACATCCAGCATTGGCAGCAAACCGTGGTGCAGTCCGCGTGCACGCAAATCCACCACACTGGCCAACGCGTAGCCGGACAGCAGAAATTTCAGCATCTCATCAAACAGCCGCGACGGCGGTACATTTCGCAACAGCGGGGCCAGGTCGCCGATGGGAGCAGCGGTGGCCTCATCAATTTGCATGCCGAGTTTGGCTGCCAGTCGTACCGCCCGCAACATGCGTACCGGATCTTCACGATAACGCTGTAAAGGGTCGCCGATGATGCGCAACCGTTTCGCTTTGATGTCATCGTAGCCGTTCAGATAATCCCAGATTTCTTCTTTGGCTGGATCGTAAAACAACGCGTTGACGGTGAAATCACGCCGCACTGCATCCTCTTTCTGACTGCCAAATACATTGTCGCGCAGCAAACGTCCATGCTCATCGGCATGCTTGTTCGCTGTAATCCCATTGTCCTCGTCAGTGGATGAGTTGCCACGGAAGGTAGACACCTCCACGGTTTCAGAACCACACATTACATGCACCAGACGAAAGCGGCGACCGATGATACGCGAGCGGCGAAACACGGCGCGAACGTCCTCCGGTGTGGCATTGGTAGCGACATCGTAATCCTTCGGCTCCAAACCCAGCAGCAGATCGCGCACCGCCCCTCCCACCACAAAAGCGGAATACCCTGCCTGCTGCAGTTCTGACGTAACTTTTGACGCACAGGGACTGATGTGATGGCGAGGAATAGCATGTTGTTTGCGCGGGATAATACGCAGCTCGGCACCAGAAGTGCTGGGAGTGGAAACGGAAGCGGATGGCTTACGGCTGAAAACGCGATGAAGAAGTTTACGGATCATTACGAAATGTGGGAAGCGTCAAGCTGTGAATTATACACCCGGCACCATTCCCGGCACGAAATGGCGTGCATTCCCCGTACCGGATTCCTCCAGGCTGCACTGGTAGAGCGTTTCCAGATTATCGCGATTGAGTATTTCTTCCGTGCGCCCGGCGAGGGTGCGGCCATTGTCGAACAACATCAGCACATGGTCGCAATACCGGCTCGCCCAGGTAATGTCATGCAGCACCATCATCACTGCACTGCCCTGCAGGGCCAGTTCCTTGAACAACGTCATAGCAAAAAACTGGTGGCGCAGATCAAGATGTTGCAGCGGTTCGTCCAGCAAATAGCACTGCGGTGACTGAGCAAGCAACAAGGCAATGCGTGCACGTTGGCGCTCGCCGCCGGAAAGCGTAACCAGCGGACGCTGGGCGAGATCAGTCAATTCCATGCGGTCGATGGCCCGAATCGCAATGTCCTGGTCAACAGCTTCCCAGCCGAATAGGCTCTTGACGTGCGGATGCCGCCCCAGCAATACGTATTCCTGCACATTACCCCAGAACTCGCCAGGCTCCTCCTGCAACATGACACCGAGCTTGCAGGCAAGCTCGCGCCGTGGCCAGTCTTGCAGCGCTTTTCCCGCCAGCGTCACGCTGCCCATGCCACCGCTATCGGCGTGACGTAAGCCACCCAGCGCATGGATTAAAGTGGTCTTGCCACAACCATTCTGGCCAAGTATGGCCCAGCACTCACCGGGATTGACGGTGAGATTCAAGTCGAGGCACAGCAGCTTGCCGGGATATTGCAGAGTTAGATTTTGGGTTTGCAAGATCATTCTGATTTAGCTGGGCTACACCCGCAGGTATTCGCTCTTCCCCCCCAGCCAGCGCTGCAGATGT
>CAMDAX010000054.1 GCA_945888885.1 Nitrosovibrio sp. Nv4
TTCTTTGCTACGGTCATGTTCACTCCTTGTTGAAGTTAGACAGTTTCCTGCCAAATGACCGTTTACACAAAATTTCTTACACCCTCGGCATAGCATAGCCACTTTGATGCCAATTCCTGTATCAGATGTCAGCACGTTTCATTTCAAAAATAGTTTCGCAAGAAGCTCCCATGCCTACGAATCAATCGTTTTAGTCAATCTGTCATTTCTCTGTAATCGTATTGTCATCCAGTATGTTTATACTTTCTGTTGTTCTGCAATTCCATGAGCGGGTTCCGGGGTTATAAGATGAAGCGCTGGTGCATTCAAAAGCGCGTGCGAGCAGTTTGCGGCTTCACGTTACTCGAGTTGTTGGTCGTAATGGTTATCATAGGTCTGCTGGCCAGTTATGTTGCGCCCAAGTATTTTTCACAGGTGGGTAAATCTGAGGTTAAGGCAGCGCAAGCTCAAATTGATGCGCTCGAAAAAGCATTGGATCAATACCGTCTCGACACCGGGCATTATCCGGCTACTGAACAAGGACTGGCCGCTTTGGTAACGCGTCCATCCAGTGAACCCAAATGGCAGGGGCCTTATCTCAAAAAAGGAGCGCCACCCGACCCATGGGGAAAGCCATATATCTATAAATATCCGGGAGAACGCGCGGAACTGGATTTATATTCTTACGGCAAAGATGGTCAGCCTGGTGGTACGGGTGAATCGGCAGATATCACGAATTGGTAGGCTGGGATGCGCTACGAAGTGAAAGCTGTACTTTCCGGGAAAGGCACGGTGTTTCTGGAACTTGACGCAGATAGCGAGGACGAGGTTCGCCATCAGATTGCGGCGCAGGGCGGAATAGTGCTGAACGTGCGTTGGAGTTTTGCCAACTGGATACCAAAAGCCAGGTTACGTTTCCCGCTGGCACATTTCAGTCAAGAACTACTTTCCTTGCTGGCAGCGGGGCTCAGCCTGGTGGAGAGCATTGAGACGCTGTTGGAAAAGGAGGAGGATGCCGGTGTACGCAACGTCATTCAAGGGCTTCTTGCACGGATCTATGAAGGCGTTACTTTTTCACATGCGCTGGAATTTTATCCGCAAGTGTTCCCGGCACTGTATGTAGCAACTGCACGAGCGAGCGAGCGTACCGGTGACCTGCCCGAAGCATTGACACGTTTTATTACTTACCAGACGCAGATGGATCTGGTCCGCAAGAAATTGATCGGCGCCTCGATATATCCGGCGCTTCTGCTGGTGATCGGGCTGCTGGTAGCATTATTTCTGCTGGTTTTCGTTGTGCCGAAGTTCAGCGCCATTTATGAGGATATTGGGGGAGATCTGCCTTGGCTCTCCGTACTCCTGATTCAGTGGGGACGTTTCGTGCATGAACACGGCTGGCAACTGGCAGGCGCTGGAATGATAGCGTCATGTTTGATAGTCTACGTCGTGACACGGCCGATGTTTATGGCGCGAGCGTTACAGCAACTATGGCGCATCCCGGCCATCGGAGAGCACATGCGGGTATATCAGCTTGCCCGTTTTTACAGGACACTGGGCATGTTGCTGCGCGGTGGCATTCCTATTGCGAAAGCGCTGGAAATGGTGAGCGGTCTGCTGCAGCCCCATTTCCGGCCGAGAGTAAAAGCGGCTGCCGCAAGTATTCGTGAAGGCAAAACAATCTCCAGTGCAATGGAAATGGAAGGACTGACTACCGCAGTTGGCAGCCGCATGCTGCGGGTCGGAGAGAGAACCGGTCTCATGGGGGAAATGATGGAGCGCATTGGTAACTTTCACGATGAGGAAATTGCACGTTGGGTCGAGTGGATGACCAAGCTGATTGAACCATTACTAATGGCCGTGATCGGCGGTGTGATAGGTGGAATCATTATTCTTATGTATATGCCGATATTCGGGCTGGCAGGAAGCATCAATTGATTCAGCCGCTGGAAGCCACGATGCAGTCGCCGGCAAAACTGCTGATTGATATGCGGCGGCTTGGCGAGGCGCGTCGCGAAGCCTTGAACCGGGGTGTTCCGGTAATAAATGTTCTGGAAGAAACCTGTGGTTATGCACGGAACATACTGATAGAAGAGCTTGGCCGACTTCTTCGAATGCCCGTGTTGACGATGGAGGATATGAGAACGCTTGATCCGGCATTCGATACACTGTCTTTTAATGAAGCGATCAAGCAGGAGTGCGCATTATTTCGCCGGGAGGGAAAATACTTTCTTGCCGTCGGCAACCCATTTTCACCCAACCTGAGATCATGGGCTGAAGAGAATATTGCCGCTGCGGCAGTGTGGCATTTGGTGCATCCAGCCGACCTGTCTGCCTTCTTTGCGCAGCAGGAGAAATCGATGCGCGCGATGGATAGCGTGCTTCCAGCCACGGAACGTAGCACAGCGCAAACAGGTGTAGAAGATCTTTCCTTAAAGACGATCAATGAAGGCACCAGTCCGGTGGTGAAATTGGTGCATTCCACGCTGTATGACGCACATAAATCGCAGGCAAGCGACATCCATCTCGAGATGGTGGCCGGTGCACTGTCGATCAAGTATCGGATCGATGGCGTATTGACGCTGATCGGTGTGGTGCAGGGCGCAGACGTGGCCGAACAGGTGATTTCCCGCATCAAGGTGATGTCCGATCTGGACATTGCCGAGCGCCGCGTACCCCAGGATGGTCGTTTCAAAGTTTCAATTCAAGGGAGAGAGATCGATTTTCGCGTTTCGATCATGCCGAGCATGTTCGGTGAAGACGCCGTGCTGCGTATCCTTGACCGGCAGGCACTTGCCGATCATATCGAAGGGTTGACGCTGAACTATCTTGGTTTCGACCAAGCCACGATGATAAGTTTGCGCCGACTCAGTTCTGAGCCGTATGGCATGCTGCTGGTCACTGGCCCAACCGGTAGCGGCAAGACTACGACACTTTATGCTGCGATTTCGGAAATCAATCATGGTCACGACAAGATTATTACGATCGAGGATCCTATCGAATACCAGTTACCTGGTGTGTTGCAGATACCCGTCAACGAAAAAAAGGGATTGACCTTTGTCCGGGGTTTGCGCTCGATTCTGCGTCACGATCCAGACAAAATCATGATTGGTGAAATCCGCGATCCCGAAACAGCGCAGATCGCGATACAGGCGGCACTGACCGGGCACCTCGTCTTCACTACAGTTCATGCCAACAACGTGTTTGACGTGATCGGGCGTTTCTCGCATATGGGGGTCGATCCCTATAGTTTCGTTTCTGCACTGAACGGAATTGTCGCTCAAAGGCTGGTTCGCCTGCTCTGCACGCATTGTGCGATCGAAGAACGCCCGGATGACCAGTTGATTGAAGAGTCGGGGATCAGTCCGGAGTTGGCTGGCAGCTTCCGGTTTCGTGCCGGAAAGGGATGTGGGCAGTGCCGGGGCAGCGGTTACCGTGGACGGAATGCAATCGCGGAATTGCTGATACTTAATGATGAAATCCGTGAACTCATTGTGGCGCGGGAGCCCATACGGCGAATAAAAGAGGCTGCAAAGTTGAGCGGCACCCGTTTCCTGCGTGAAGCAGCGCTGAATATGGTCAAGGATGGGCGGACCAGTTTACAGGAGGCTAATCGTGTCACGTTTGTGGCGTGATCAAATTCAGGTTTTTTTTGCTCCGGAACGGGTTGACCTAGTGCGCTCACGCCGTGGCATGAAGCTTAAACAGATTGCCCGGCTTACGATGCTCTGCGAGTATGTTCCGGATTTACCTTCTTGGGAGGGAGCGCTGCGGAAACTGGATCAGATGATTGCAGATGCCGCTGGTACGGAGATCGCCATCACCGTTTCCAATCACTTTGTCCGGTATACGGTTATACCGCCGCAGACAAAGATTGCCAATCCCGCCGAATTGAATGCGTATGCTATTTTCCACATGCGTGAGGTATATGGAGAGCGGGCCGAGGCATGGGTGCTGGGAGTGAGTCCATGGGATCCATACAGCGGCGCCATCTGTGCAGCAATAGATCGCGGTCTGCTCGAACGATTGGAAGAACTTACCAGACGCCGCAAGGTAAAACTGCAAGGAATAGAGCCCTATTTGACGTCAGCATTTGACCGATGGTGTAAGCCGCTTGATGGTAAACGGATGTGGTTTGCCTTAATTGAAACCGGGCGTATCTGCCTTGCCTCATTATCGGATGGCGCCTGGCAGAGAATATGCAACCAGCGGATATTGGATAATGCCGAGGAAGAGTTGCTTGCGATGCTTGATCAGGAAGCGGTACTTTTTTCCAGGCGCGAGCAAGCGGTTGAACAGGTACATTTATTCGCACCGGGACATCCAAATTTGACATTTCCAGACGGTTGCGGCTGGCGAGTTATCCCATTGCAGACCGCAGGCATGCCTGCACCAGCGCATTTTCCGTCATTAGCCGTAGTCGCGAGCGGAGCAGAATCATGCGCAGCCTGAGACTCAAATTTCCAGGTGCCGATCAAGATGCGCAGGCCAGCGGAAATATCGCCGGATATACCCTATTGTTGCTGGGAATAATTGTTTTAACGGGTGTGCTGTATCAGCTCAAGGCGGTCATGGATGAGGCGGCTTACTGGGACTCCCGCATCGCCGGTATCGAGCGTATGGCGCAGCGCAAAGCGGCACCGAGGATTTTATCAGCCTCTGGAAACTTGGAGATAAAACAGGAAGTGGCAAGAGCAAATGTGGTGCTGAGTCAGATTGATTTGCCATGGGAAGCACTTTTTGATTCTGTCGAATATGCATCCAGCCTCAACGTCGCTTTACTATCGATCCAACCAGATGCGGATGGCCGTATGCTGCGAATTGGTGGGGAAGCCAAGAACATGACGGCGTTACTTGATTTCGTAGGCACCCTGGAGCGTGAATCTGTTCTCGAGGATGCCTATCTGCTCAAGTATGAAGTTAAACAGGATGACCCGCAGCAGCCAATTATTTTTTCCCTGATTGCGTCATGGATCGAATGATTCTGAACAAGGTGTTGTTACGGGCGCGCTGGCAAATGCTGCGGCTCGGCACGGTTGGAAAAATCGGCATAGGGTTGTTTGTATTCTCGGCGGTGTTTTTTCTTGCAGCAGTGTTGCCGCGCCGCGAAGAATCAAACGAACTCATGGACAAAGCAAAAGCGATGCAGGTGCGCCTGCGAACCGCACCGGTGTCTGCACCGGGTGGGAAAATGGAAGGTGACCAGGCGCTGCAGATTTTTTATGCTTTTTTTCCACGTATCGATTCGTCGCCGCTCTGGATCAAGGAGCTGGTGCAGGTTGCAGAGCAGAGTGAGGTACAGATCAGCGGAAGCGAATATCGCATGGTGCGCGAAAAGGATTGGAAGCTCGCACGTTATGAAATCGTATTGCCGGTTCGCGGCAGATATCCGCAATTGCGCGCATTCATTGCTGGTGCACTGCGTACCGTTCCCGCAATGGCGCTAGTGGATGTTGTAATTAAACGCGAAAATGTAGAATCCGAGTTGCTTGAAGCGCGTCTCAGATTCAATCTTTACCTGAGTGAAGGCAAGAAATGAAAAGAACCAGGCAAGAACGCACGTTGCTGTTGGGAGGGGCGTTGCTGGCAACAATCCTGACTGCTCAGTGGATAAGCGGAGATGATGCGGGTGCGGATCCGGGGCAACCCGCAACGGAAGAGCGGACTCCATCCAGAGAGCCAGAGACAAGCGCCAAGGGAGACAAAACCAGATATCTTGAACTTGACCGATTGGAACGTAGAAAATTTAGCGCGCAGGCAGGTGACATTTTCAGCCGTAAATCCTGGGTGCCGCCGCCACCTCCTCCGGTGAAATCCGGGCCGCCGCCACCCCCGCCGCCACCACTACTATTCAAATACCTTGGTAAAGTGATGGAGGGGGACGAAACGCGGGTGTTTCTTTCGCTGTCGGATCGCAATTACATCGTTAAACAGGGAGAGAACATCGACAGCCGCTATCGGGTGGATGAGGTGAACGATCATATGATCATATTTACTTATCTGCCGCTTGGCGCAAAACAAACGCTCTTGATCGCAGGTGGGGCAGTGGGGAACATCCGGTGAAAATTGATCGATACATTGCGGTCATCATGCTGCTGGCCACATTTACCGGATGCGCATCGAATAAGGATTTCGCCGAAGGTAAACGGCTCATTACCGAGGGCAAGTTAGATACTGGCCTGGCCAGTCTTGAAAGGGCGGCGCGTGAGGAACCGGATAATCGCGAGATTCGCGCGGTGCTCGTACGGCAGCGCGAGGCAGTAGCTGCAAGTTTACTACTTGAAGCCGATGGTGCCAGGTCATCAGGCGACCTTGATGTTGCCACCCAGGGATACCGCCGCGTGCTCGAGATAAGCCAGCGCAACGAACGTGCACAGGCAGGCTTGGAGGCAATTGAAATGGATCGCCGCCATATTGTCTTGCTTAAGCAAGCGGGGAAATTATTGGATGACAATGATCATAACGGTGCGGAAGCCAAAATCCGGCTGGTTATGCAGGAGAATCCGATGCAACGCGATGCCCGGCAGTTGATAAAACGTCTCACCGAACTGGGATTGCATGTCGATAAAATAGAGCCAGTACTAAAAACAGCTTTTAAGCAACCAATCACCCTGGAGTTTCGCGACACCGGTCTGAAATCAATATTTGAGATCATGGCACGCACGTCGGGCATCAATTTCGTGTTCGACAAAGACGTCAAGCAAGACACCAAGACTACTATTTTTATCCGCAACAATCACATTGAGGATGTATTCAAGCTGCTGCTCGTAACGAATCAGCTTACGCATAAAGTGCTCAACGAGAATACGGTGCTGATTTATCCGAATACGCCCGCCAAGCAGAAGGAATACCAGGAACTGATGCTGCGTAGTTTTTACGTTGCAAATGTGGACGTAAAAGTGATGGTTGCCATGATCAGGGGGCTGGTCAAAACCAAAGACATTCACGTAGACGAGAGGCTGAATCTTTTTGTCATGAAAGATACGCCGGAGGCGATTCATCTGGTCGAACGGCTGTTGGCGCTGAACGATCTGGCTGATCCTGAAGTCATGCTGGAAGTTGAGATATTGGAAATCACGCGATCTGACTTGCTCAATCTTGGCGTACAGTTTCCCGATCAGATGAGAGTCAAAATGCTTAATACACCCATGGGTGGTCTTCCGGTTGGCGCAAATTTTGAGATCAGTCAAGACACTGTAGGTGGCGGAGGCATCAGCAGCCGAGGGTTAATCGGAACCATCGTCAATCCGGCGTTGATTGCCAATTTCAAACAAACGGGCTCAATCGTCAATGTGCTTGCCAATCCACGCATCCGGGTCAAGAACCGCGAGAAAGCGAAGATACTCATCGGTGACAAGGTGCCAGTGGTCACCTCCAACGCTACCGCTACCGGTGTCATTACCTCATCAGTAAGTTATCTTGATGTGGGACTCAAGCTGGATGTTGAGCCCGTCATTTCACTTCAGGACGAAGTATCGATTAAGGTTGGTCTCGAAGTAAGCAATATTGTCAAAGAAGTACCGCTTACGGGAGGGGGGCTTGCTTATCAGGTAGGTACCCGCACCGCAGCAACTACGCTATCGCTGAAAGACGGTGAGACACAGGTGCTGGCAGGATTGATTAGCGACGACGAGCGCACCACTTTTTCCAAGCTGCCCGGGTTTGGAAGTTTGCCAGGGATCGGCAGACTATTCACGAATCAGACTAATAATCGCACCAAAACCGAAATTGCACTATTAATTACGCCGCGAATTGTGCGAAACATCGCACGACCGACAAAACTCGACAGCGAGTTCCATTTTGGTACCGAAAACACTATAGGGAGGCCGCTAATGACCGCCGGCAAGGTGGCAGCGCGATCACTTTCGATGTCATCTTCCTCTACAGCGGGTGTAGCGGTTTCCATGGCCGAGGTCGAGCCAGCCTTAACTGGTGAGTTTGGGCCGGTTTCCGCCGCTGCCGGAGCCGCACAGCCGAACCTTGCTTTGCTGGCGCCGTCAGAAGTGTCGCCAGGCAAGCCATTCTCGGTTAGTGTCAATCTTGCCGGCGGCGAAAACTTGCCAGCTGCAGAACTGGAACTGAATTACGACGCAAGCGCGCTCGAGGCGCTTGATGCAGGAGGGAAATCCGGAACCCGGTTGTTGAAGCTGAGCAAGGGTGGAGGATCTGCGGAATTGCAGTTCAGAGTTATTGCACAAAGACCGGGTACAACCCAAATCTCTATCCAGAAACTTACATTACAGGGTAGAAATGGAGATCCCCCCATGCAAATTGCATTGCCGCCCGCCGTGAACATCGATATTCGATGACGGTATGGCAAAAATGAAACCGGTAACAAACCCTGTGATGGGCTCTTCAGCGATGAGGCCCGCAATACATCCGGTCGGCAACCACGGTTTTACTCTGGTTGAAATGACAATCGTTGTGGCCATCATGGCAGTATTGGCTTCTTCGGCGATGCCCTTGTATGAACTCAATGTGCAGCGTGAGAGGGAGCAGGAATTGCGAGCAGGATTGCGGCAAATCCGGGAAGCGATTGATGCCTATAAACGCGCAGTAAACGAAGGGCGCATCGCCAAAAAAACGGACCAATCGGATTACCCACGCAGACTGGAGAACCTGGTTGAGGGCATTCTGGATATCAAGGATCCAGGGGGAAAGCGCAAGATCTATTTTTTAAGGCGGTTACCGCGTGATCCCATGTCTGCCGAGCCTGCATTATCTGATGCCGATACCTGGGGCAAGCGTACTTACGAAAGTCCGCCGGATGATCCGCAGGAAGGAGACGATGTTTTCGATGTGTATTCGCGCTCGCGGAAGACCGGCTTGAACGGTATTTCTTACGATAAATGGTGAGCAAAGATGCGCAAGGCTTGTGCCAACCCCATTATTAAGATCGAACCAGACAACAGAAAATTCAACAAGGTTTCGCCGCCGAAATTGAATTGGAATTGCCCGGGCTTTACGCTGATAGAATTGCTGGTCGTAATGGCGATTATTGCAACTTTGCTCAGCATTGTCGCGCCCAGATATTTCAAGTCGCTTGATAGGTCCAAAGAGACGGTATTGCGGCAGGATCTCAACATCATGCGCGATGCCATCGATAAATTTTACGGCGATACCGGGAAATACCCGCTCAGCCTGGACGAGTTGGCGCAGAGGCGGTATTTGCGTGCCATTCCAGTTGATCCATTGACGGAAAGCGCGGAAACCTGGATTGTGATTTCTCCGCCCGATGATACCGAAGGCGTTTACGATGTGCGTAGCGGTTCACCGGAAAAGGCGCAGGATGGCACACCTTACGTAACATGGTGATAGCCGGAGGGCGAAAAAGCAGGGTGTGCTGTGGGATGTATAGGAAAAAAGGTTTCACTTACATATGGATGCTGTTTGCAGTCGCACTGGCCGGTATCGTTCTGGCCGGCGCGGGACAGGTATGGCGCACTGAATCATGGCGGGACAAGGAAAAAGAACTTATGTTCGTGGGCGATCAGTTCAGGCAGGCGATCGGGTCGTACTATGAAAGCTCACCAGGCATACCCAAGCGCTATCCGGATTCTCTGGAGAAATTACTTGCAGACGATCGTTTCCCTATAGTCAAACGGCATCTGCGAAAAATATTTCCCGATCCCATGACTGGTACCGCCAAGTGGGGACTGGTCAGGCAACCAGGTATTGGAATCACCGGAGTTTATAGCCTGTCGACTCAGAAACCAATCAAGCGGACCAATTTTTCGGAACGCTATGAGTCTTTCGCCAGCGCGATGAGTTATAAGGACTGGAAATTTGTTTATTCTCCCGGAAGTTCGGGCAGCACTATGTCGCAATCGCAATCGCAGTTGCCACCACTGCAACCACAACCACCAGCAAAATCACAGCTACCGGTTTCGCCTAATCCACCGTTCGCAGACGAAGACGAAGACGATGCTGCTCCTCTCCCGCCGAACTAGTCCTCAGAGGGCACGGTTAATCCCGAAACCGGTAGTTGTTGCGCAGCTTCAGAGGCCTGTTCGTTAGTTTTCTTGATCGGTTATTGAACCAAGAAATCATTACGCATGAGCCAAATCTGGCGTCACAGCCCTATGCCGCTGCTCCATGGTTTTTCTATCATAATCAATTCTGCCTATGAAGCATTCACGAATCTGCAACGTTACCTTAATCATTTTGTCATGCAATACACGGACAATAATGGGATTCTCAGATTCGGCTGAAATATAGATTGCCGCTAGCTGTAACCGTAGATACAGCAACAGCCAAAACAAGGCGTCAAAAGACACGTTATGGAAAGACTCATCATTCCGACAGAGCGGGAAATGGAATATCTATTCCGGACTATCAACTCGTCGATCACCGTTTTCCGGCGCCCCCAGTTTTTTCTGTGGGCGCAGGGTGAGGTGCAAAGTCTATTGCCGCACGGCATGATGATATGCGTAGTTGATGAAGGTTCAGGCAAACCGCTGATTATCGAAAAATTTAGTCGCACCAGCGTGGATGAAGCCAGATTTTCCGAACTATGCCGACCGGATGGGGGAGTCATATTCCGTGTCATGTCGGCATGGAGCGCAGGCAATAACCGGCCGTTTCTGCTATGTCCGCACGATCTGGATAATAGTGCCCACAAGCATTTTACAGATAGTCTTCAAGGTGGAAATCTGGAAAATATCGCAGCTCATGGAGTAGCTGATACGTACGGTCAGATGCGCAACCTGTTTGTTTTAACGCAAATTCCCGGTAAGTTGACTGAACGTCATGCATATTTTCTCGAATTGCTGCTGCCGCACATGCACGCGGCGCTGGTGCGCGTGCTGCTCTCTGAACGACACCTCGAGCAGGGCGCCGTAGAAGGAAAGAGCAGAAAACTTATCACGGAACGGGAGACGGATGTCCTGCGTTACGTCCAAATGGGCAAAAGCAACGCTGAAATCGGACATATGCTCAGTATCAGCCCACTTACCGTCAAAAACCACGTTCAAAAAATATTGCAAAAACTGGGAGTAAATAACCGGGCGCATGCGGTAGCTAAGGCAATGGCGCTGAAGATTACTATCTGAAACGGCGGCGATCCCAGTCGCGGTGGAGGAGGGAAAGCGGGCTTTGCATAATTCTTCAGCCACTACTTTGAGAGCGCTGCTTCGTGCTCGCAAAAAGAATCCCTGATGCCTTTCCTCATTGCGCGGTTCAATGGTTCTTTCATTACATCCTGCGTAGTCTGAACGCTTCATAAGAACCGTATTGACGCATTGAATTCACGTCATATTACGTCATTAAAATTTGTGCATAAGCGAAGAACTGATAACAGACATAGTGGTCGCGAATGCTTACAGATGAAGCAATAAGGAGCAGAAAATACTACAAAAACCACGCTTGGGTTTCACGAAAAATTAATATTGACCGGGTAAGGTGATCAGTGTCCAGTGAGGAGTATGCGCATTCAGTGCTGGTTAGGAATAGAGCCAAACAGCCGTTGCTCAGATGCTGGACTGGAATCAGCATAACCTGAGCATAAAATAAAATTTGCCCGAGATGTTTCGGCGGAAGATTCGTTCGATTCGTTAAGCGCGCATCGAAAACCGATTTTTAGAGATTTCCTAAAGGAGAAATTTAATGGCTATCGTAACTTCATATGACCAGATCAACATGGCAGATCCGCTTACGTTTACTCAGCAAGGTTTAATAGGGGTGACAACGGCTAGCGAGATAGTGGCAAGTGATGGCTTTTGGGAATCGCGTTACAGCGGTTCGCAGTTTGCTTATAGTAGTGGCAAGCTGGTTTCCGGAACACTAACGGGATATAGTAAATTGGCTGACGGCATTACCCTGTATGAGATAACAGGCATATCTGTACCCGTAGCACTCGCATTGAATAATTTCCCTGCCTCTGATGAGTTAGACCTGCTTGCTGAGGTTGTTTTTGCCGGAAACGATGAATTTTTTGGCTCTGGCCTCTATCCTGAAGTTTTTCTGGGGTATGCAGGGAATGACCGCTTTCATCCGCTTTCTGGATCCGACACCGTAGATGGCGGTACCGATATTGACACGGTTATTTACGACGGAAATCTATCTGATTCTGGTTTTACTGTCAGCAAAGTCGGCGAAGGTGCCTGGCAAGTTATAGCTCCACAGAGCCTGTTGGGCGACTTCGATTCTCTGAGCAACATCGAGAAGCTGGAGTTTACGGACTTCACGGTGAATCTGACAATTCAAGCGGAGGCATCTTCATCAATTTCTGCAAGTGAGGTCAAAAGACTGGAGGAACTCTACGTCGCCTTCTTCAACCGGACACCGGATGCTGATGGGTTGGAGTATTGGATCGAGCAGTTTAAAGGGGGGCAGAGCGTTAACCAGATCGCGGAATC
>CAMDAX010000055.1 GCA_945888885.1 Nitrosovibrio sp. Nv4
CATATAGATAGTGACTTTCGAAGGCTTTGATGGCCTCTCCAAACAGGTGAGGTTATAAAAAAATAGCATGGGCAGGCTGAAAGCATTGCCATTGCTTGCTTCCAGCCGATTCATGGTAAGTTCGGAGCAGTTGGCATTGCTTGTCGAAGACACACGCCAGCATTGGGTTTCAGCTGTTTTTCCTACAAATCCCAACTGCGTTTTTTAGGATTAAATGAAAAACTTCATTAACCGCGGAGGACGCGGAGAAAACCTTTAAACCCGATGATCTTTTTTATCTTTTGCTTCTGCCTTTGCTTTTACTTCTACTTCTACTTCTGCTTCTGCTTCTGCTTTTCCTCCGCGTCCTCCGCGGTTAATGGTTCTCTTGATTTGTAAACTCTACCAGTTGCCGCAGCTTCGCTTTGGCCGCACCGCTCTCCACTGCCACACAAGCTTGGTTCACGCCCTGCTGTAGCGACTCTGCCACACCGGCAACATAAATTGCTGCGCCTGCATTCAGCAGCACAATATCCAACGCTGGGCCGGGTTGATTATCCAGCACCGACAGCAGCATGCTTCTGGACTGATTGCCGTCTTGCACTTGTATGCTTTCGATGGCGCTAGTCTTCATGCCGAAATCTTCCGGTTTAATGGTGTATTCGGACACTTCTCCGTGCCTGAGTTCACCCACCTGGGTTTCACCAGCGATGGTGATTTCATCCAGCCCGTCTTTGCCATGCACTACCATCACATGATGGCTACCAAGGCGCTGCAGCACTCGTGTCAGCATTCCGACCAGATCGGGGTGAAACACACCCAGCACCTGATTCTCTGCCCCGGCAGGATTGGTCAATGGCCCCAGGATGTTGAACAGGGTACGTACTCCCAGTTCACGCCGTACCGGTGCCGCATGTTTCATGGCACTATGAAAATTGGGAGCGAACATAAAACCCACACCGATTTTGCTGATGTCTTGCGCCACCTGCTGTGGTGTCTGATGGAGGTTGACACCCAGGGCTTCGAGTACATCGGCACTGCCCGACTTGCTTGAAACCGATCGACCGCCATGCTTGGCGACTCGTGCCCCCGCTGCCGCAGCGACAAAAGCTGCAGTGGTAGAAATATTAAAAGTATGCGCGGCATCACCGCCGGTGCCGCAAGTGTCTACCAGATGCTGGTGATCTGCCACTTCCACCTTGGTGGTAAATTCGCGCATTACCTGCGCGGCGGCAGTAATCTCGCTGACTGTTTCCTTCTTTACCCGCAACCCGGTGATGATGGCTGCAATCAGCACTGGCGATATCTCCCCACCCATAATCTGGCGCATCAGCGAAAGCATCTCGTCATGGTGAATTTCACGGTGCTCGATAATGCGGGCTAGCGCTTCTTGCGGTTTCATGATTTGTTACCTCTGCAATGCACCCGCTTCCGGCACAGGGCGTCCCAGCGCTTAGTGCTCAAGAAAATTCTCCAGCAGCTTATGTCCGTGTTCGCTCAGAATGGACTCCGGGTGGAACTGTACGCCTTCAACCGCCAGGGTTTTGTGGCGCACACCCATGATTTCTCCATCTTCCGTCCACGCGGTGATTTCCAGGCAATTCGGCAGGCTTTCACGTTCGATGACAAGGGAATGATAACGAGTTGCCGTGAATGGATTTGGCAAGCCACGGAACACCCCTGTGTCGCTATGAAAGATTGGCGAAGTCTTGCCGTGCATGAGTTGTCTGGCATGGACGATCTTGCCGCCAAAAGCCTGGCCTATACTCTGGTGGCCAAGGCATACACCCAGGATGGGTATCTGACCGCTGCTGTACTCGATTAATGGCACTGACACACCCGCTTCAGTGGGCGTGCAGGAGCCCGGAGATATCACGATATGCGCGGGTTTGAGGCGCACGACTTCGTCCAACGTAATCTCGTCGTTGCGGAATACCACCACTTCCTCACCCAACTCACCAAAGTATTGCACCAGGTTGTAGGTGAAAGAATCATAGTTGTCGATCATCAACAGCATATTTGACCCAGGATGTGATTTATTCCAGTTCCATTTCATCAGTGACGGTTACATACCGCCAATCGTTACGTATTATTTCTGCATGACAGGCCTACCGGCACACTGCACCCACAACGCGCATTATCCTTTGTCTGCTGCAAGTGAACAAGAATGATTGGTGTATTGCATAAAAAAAGCGGCTTCAACCTTACAGTTGAAGCCGCGTTGGGTTTATACAACCCCGATGAGGCTTTTACTTCGAAGCTGTTGGCTTCTTGATTTGTTTCATCATGTCATCGTCCCACGTGCCTTCAACCATCATATGCGCAGCAGCACCGAGTAACACTGCTTCGATCAGATTGTGGCTGAGATACACATACAGACCAGGCTGAATGAACTCATACCCAGCAGCTACTGCAGAACCACCCGGAACCCACCAAGTTTCCTGATTGGTTATCGGGGTATCATTGAACGAACCGCCTTGCCATACCAAGTCGCCATGACCACCGATCAGATGCGGCCGGGAATCACGATTTGCCTGGGAATGGATAAACAGAACCTTCTCACCCACTTTTGCTGTGAGCGCATTCGGGCCGGTCAACGCACCTGCCGCACCATTGAAAACAACATGGGTCGGGATCAATCCCTTCGCCAGGTCCAACATTTCGGCCATGCCTTCTAGAGGCTGTGCGTAGGTTTTGTATTTTCCATCCTTATCCTTAGGAATGTAAAAATCCTGTTCGCCGATGTAATAAGCACGGTCATAACGCCATGGCTTACCCTTGTTATCTTTCAGGCCATTCTTAGGCAGTACCATAACAGCACCGCTCATCCCGGAAATCACGTGAAACGGTATCATGGTTCCACCTGGAGCACAGTGGTAAACAAATACGCCAGCCTTGACTGCCTTCCAACGCAATACGACTTCTTCACCAGGTGCTACCAAGTCCAGACCCGCTCCGCCCAATGCACCAGTTGCTGCATGGAAGTCAGAGTTGTGTGACATCGTGCTGCTCTTCGGGTTGACCAGGGTGACTTCAACATAGTCACCCTCATGCACCACGATCATTGGGCCAGGTACGCTACCGTTGAAAGTCAAAGCCCATACTTTTGTGCCAGCTGCATCAATTTGTATGAGTTTTTCTTCTGTGACCATGCGCACTTCCACGACCTTGGGGCCTTTAGAAACCTGGTCATGCTTCGGCAAAAATGGTGGTTTTACCAATTCCTGCTTAACTCTCGGTAGCTTATCGGCAGGATCTGCCCACGATACCGATGCAGCTCCAAAATACAACAGCCCTAAACCAACAGCTGCTTGAATGACTTTATTCATGTATCCCTCCATAAAATTAATATTGCGCATAGAGTAAATGCGCCAACCCTGCCAATACGTTTGATATGCTAACGCTTACCCTTCTATTTTAGAAAGTAATGGCAAGTGAACTATATACCCTCAGGGTATGCCTGTCTATAACCCATTTTCAGCCCATTTCGTGGGTACGGCAAGCATTAATCGAATCCGCGTTCAGCCCGGGTATGCGTCTGGACGGGTAGTGTGAGGTAGCCCTCGGAGTTTGACACGAAGTCGCGGCAGGGAATAGAAAACCTGCGCGTTGTTTTTTAATAGGAACAAAACGCTCAAACAGCAAGTCAAAATCTGTGGATCAGCCCATTACCTTCCCAGATAGTGAGCCAATCCACAGCAATGGCCATTAAGCTTAGGGGCGTGAACCCGAAAGTGGGAACGGCCAACTGGCAGCGGGACTGCTGGTACCCGAGGCCGATATGCCCGCCGGCTTTGCTGCAGCCTTTTTGGCTGGAGCAGCTTTCTTAGCCGGAGCAGCTTTCTTAGCCGGAGCAGCTTTTTTAGCCGGAGCAGCTTTCTTAGCTGGAGCAGCTTTCTTAGCTGGAGCAGCTTTCTTAGCTGGGGCAGCTTTCTTAGCTGGGGCAGCTTTCTTGGCCGGTGCTGCAGCCTTTTTGGCCGGAGCAGCTTTCTTGGCCGGAGGAGCAGCTTTCTTGGCCGGAGCAGCAGCTTTCTTAGCTGCGGGTTTCTTGGCCGGTGCTGCAGCCTTTTTGGCCGGAGCAGCTTTCTTGGCCGGAGCAGCAGCTTTCTTAGCTGCGGGTTTCTTGGTAGTTGCCATTTCAACCTCCAGATTAAAGTTACATAGGGTTACAACTTTTTACATTTACTACGCTTACCACTACTGGCAGAATTTTTGGGCAGCGGACAAACAAAAGAAGCCGCATTCACCTAAATTCAACCGCAGTTCCTTCAATGCAAACAGGATTTTTCTGATCCTGCTTGCCGTATCCTCGTACATATCTCTGCATCCAGATTGGCGGTACCCACGACGCCTTTTCAGTCCCAGCTAAGTGCGCCGCCGGTTTGATATTCTGTGACACGGGTTTCAAAAAAATTCTTCTCTTTCTTAAGGTCTATCATCTCGGACATCCACGGAAATGGGTTGTTGGCACCTGGGTAAAGAATGTCCAGACCGATCTGCTGGCAACGACGATTAGCAATGTAGCGAAGATATTCTTTGAACATCGGTGCATTCATCCCCAATACGCCCCTCGGCATGGTGTCCTCAGCATAGCGGTATTCCAGCTCGACCGCTTTCTGCATCAATCCGTTGATCTCGTCGCGAAACTCTTTGGTCCAGAGATGTGGGTTTTCCATCTTGATCTGGTTGATAACATCAATGCCAAAATTACAATGCATGGACTCGTCCCGCAAAATGTACTGATACTGCTCTGCTGCGCCAGTCATTTTGTTCTGCCTCCCAAGTGTCAGGATTTGCGTGAAACCGACGTAAAAAAATAATCCTTCCATGATGCAAGCAAATACGATCAGGCTTCTCAACAACTTCTGATCAGTCTCTAGCGTGCCTGTTTTAAATTGCGGGTCGGTAAGTGTGTCAATAAACGGAATCAGAAATTCATCCTTGTCCCGAATCGAAGCCACCTCATGGTAAGCATTGAAAATCTCGCCTTCGTCCAGCCCCAGTGACTCGACAATGTACTGATAGGCATGCGTATGAATTGCCTCCTCAAATGCCTGGCGCAGAAGGTATTGGCGGCATTCTGGATTGGTAATGTGGCGGTAGGTACCGAGTACAATATTGTTGGCAGCCAGCGAATCAGCTGTGACAAAAAATCCCAGGTTGCGTTTGATCAGGCGGCGTTCATCCTCGGTAAGTCCGTTGGGATCTTTCCAGAGGGCGATGTCACGGCTCATATTGATTTCCTGCGGCATCCAGTGGTTGGCGCAAGCGGAAAGATATTTTTCCCATGCCCACTTATACTTAAACGGCACCAGCTGGTTAACGTCCGCCTTGCAATTGATGATGCGCTTATCTTCCACCGATATGCGGCGATTGGAGTTCCCGACGGCAGCGTGTTCACCGTCTCTATTGTTTTTTGTTTCCGTGCCTCCGACAACCGTCACGCCGCTGACGGCTTGCAGTCTCAGCCCGGGAACGGTTGATAACTGCGCACTACCCGACATGCCCTGCAGCAGTGAAATTCCAGATTGCACCGGTTCGTTCTCAAATGTCAGCATATTTCCTCTCCTTTTATTTTTGATGCCACGCGAATCACTGACATGATTCGCACTCGGGGTCATCGATAGAACAATATTTCATTTCGGTCGTTGTCGACACCACGCTTGCTAGCGTCATGCCACCATTTGTGGGTACCGCGTTCAAAACACCCACATTAACTGTAGATTTTTCCGCTGAAGTCGCCCCCAGTGTACGCAAATAATAAGTAGTTTTCAGACCACGCAACCACGCCAGCTTATAGGTTTCATCCAATCTTCTGCCGGAAACGCCCGCCATATAAATATTGAGTGACTGCGCCTGATCAATCCATTTTTGCCGCCGCGCTGCTGCCTCGATCAGCCACTGCGGCTCAATCTCGAATGCAGTAGCATAAAGTCTGCGAATATCAGCTGGAGCCCGGTCTATCTTGCTTAGAGCACCATCAAAATACTTGAGATCAGAGATCATCACCTCGTCCCAGAGTCCAAGCTCTCTCAGATCTTTTACCAGGCGTTCGTTGGCAATGGTGAACTCTCCCGACAAATTAGATTTGACGTAGAGGTTTTGGTAAGTCGGCTCGATACTGGCGGACACACCGATAATGTTGGAAATGGTTGCGGTGGGTGCAATCGCCAGGCAATTCGAATTACGCATACCGTGCTGCTTGATGCGTTTACGCAGCACGTCCCATTCCAGCGTAGCCGAGGCATCCACTTCAACATAGCCGCCGCGCTCTTCCTTCAGCAGATCCAGGGTATCCTGGGGCAGGATCCCGCGATCCCACAAACTGCCACGGTAGGAGGCGTAGCAACCACGTTCCTCGGCCAACTCGGTGGAAGCCCAGTAGGCGTGATACGCTACTGTTTCCATTGAACGGTCAGCAAACTCCACCGCCTGTTCGGAGGCGTAGGGAATGCGCAGCATATGCAGGCAATCCTGGAAACCCATAATACCCAACCCCACCGGACGATGCTTGAGGTTGGAGTTACGCGCTTTGGCAACGGCGTAGAAGTTAATATCGACTACGTTGTCCAGCATACGCATGGCGGTACTGATGGTGCGCTTAAGCTTGTCGGTATCAAGTTTGCCATCGTTGATATGCGCTGCCAGATTGATCGAACCCAGATTGCATACCGCAATTTCATCCTCGCTGGTATTCAGGGTGATCTCGGTACAGAGATTAGAGCTGTGCACTACACCGACGTGGTTTTGTGGTGAGCGGATGTTGCACGGGTCCTTGAAAGTGATCCATGGGTGCCCAGTTTCGAACAGCATGCTTAACATCTTGCGCCACAACTGCTGTGCGGGGATCTTTTTGTATAAACTCAACTCGCCGCGCGTAGCCTTTTCCTCGTAGGCAAGATAAGCCTGCTCAAACGGTTTGCCAAATTTTTCATGCAAGTCGGGCACATCCGAAGGAGAAAATAGCGTCCACTCGCCCCCTTCCATCACCCGCTTCATGAGTAAATCAGGCACCCAGTTGGCTGTGTTCATATCGTGGGTGCGGCGGCGGTCATCGCCAGTATTCTTGCGTAGCTCCAGGAATTCCTCTATATCCAGATGCCATGATTCCAGGTAGGAGCAAACCGCACCCTTGCGCTTGCCTCCCTGATTCACCGCTACTGCAGTATCGGACACCACTTTGAGAAAAGGCACCACACCTTGCGATTTGCCATTGGTACCTTTGATGTGCGAACCCATCGCCCGCACTGGCGTCCAGTCATTACCCAACCCGCCGGCATACTTGGCAAGCAGTGCATTTTCTTTGATTGCTTCGTAAATGCCATCAAGGTTATCCGCCACCGTAGAAAGATAGCACGAAGATAACTGCGAGCGGCAAGTGCCCGAATTAAATAGGGTCGGGGTAGAGCTCATGAAATCGAAGTTCGACAGCACGTGATAAAACTCAATCGCGCGCGCCTCGCGATCTACCTCGTTCAGCGCGAGTCCCATTGCCACGCGCATAAAGAATGCCTGCGGCAACTCGATACGCTGGTCTTGCACATGCAGAAAATAACGATCATACAAAGTTTGCAAACCAAGATAACCAAATTTTAGATCGCGGGTGGCATCCAGTGTTTTCGCCAAACGAGACAGGTCAAACTGCGCCATCCGCCTGTCCAGCAATTCGGCATCGATCCCGCGTTTGATAAAACCAGGAAAATAGTCCACATAACGTGACGCCATCTCCTGCTGTATGACGTCTTCGCCCAATACTTCAAAACGAATGGTATGCAGCAATAGTCGTGCAGTCACATAACTATAAGCGGGCTCTTTTTCGATCAGTGCGCGCGCCGAAAGAATGACTGATTTTCTCACCTCTTCCACCGGCACCCCATCGTACAAATCTTTCAATGTGGCCTTAAGTATCAGCGTGCCACTCACCGTCTCGCCCAGACCCAAACAAGAAGATTCGATCAGCGCCAGCAATCGTGCCGTGTCAAGCGGGGTTCTGCGGCCATCCTCCAGCACATGCAGAATGCTGGCTGGCGCTTCCGCCGCAATTTCCGCCTTCTGCTTCGCTCGCTCCAACGCTCGTTTCTCACGATAAAGTACATAAGAACGTGCCGCGTCGTGCTCACCGGAACGCATCAGCGCGAGTTCCACCTGATCCTGAATATTCTCAATATGAAAAGTCCCGCCCTCTGGCTGGTGGCGTATCAACGCACCTATCACATCATTGGTCAAACGTCCCACCACTTCGCGTACCCTGGCAGAAACTGCACCCTGGCCGCCATTAACCGCGATAAATGCCTTGGTCATGGCAATGGAAATTTTTCCTGGCTCGAAAGAAGCTACCGAACCATTGCGGCGAATTATTTTATACTGGGCATAGCGCGAGTCTTGAGAGAGCGCAGCTGAAGAAAAGTCGTAATTGGGTGCGGGTGCTAGATTGGTGCTGTCTGTTACAAGCTGCATGTCGAGGTCTCCTTATACTATCCATACTTTTACCGAAAACGGAAATCCCTTCTTTCTTGTTTCTTGTCACTTTGGCCGAGTGCTGTATTTATCACCTGACCACTATATCTAGTATCCGACCAAATCAGTTTCAACTAGTTATAGTGTAAGCATATGAAGTTGTAGTTTAGGCAATTGAAAAAATAATGCAATGTTTTTTGCAAATATTTCTCAAATAGGGGACACGACTGTTGTGATGGTACAACTCACAACACAAAGGAATAGAAAGTGGGGGTAAACCGAAGAAACTTTTTCTCCAGGGTGCTGCCAGTTGTTTCGATCACCTTTCATCAGCGATACTTCGCTGACATGCTCACTCGCACCTAGCCGTGCTATTCCTATCCGCCCCGAAGGAGGCCCTCGCGGGGTACGTACTGTCTGCGGCATTCGTTCGTCAACCTCGTTTCACTTTCAAACTGGAATCGGAATGGGTTCGTCCCTGAAAAATTTATTTTACAACCAGCCACTCTCCAGACGAGTACACCTGCTGTGGTGAGCAGTCCTGCCAGGTTGGCGACAGGCAATCAAAGCTCCAAATCTTGCCAGATTTTGTCGACACGCGCTTTCACTGCTGCATCCATCGTAATTGGTGTTCCCCATGCGCGGGTGGTTTCTCCCGGCCATTTGTTAGTGGCATCCAGACCCATCTTCCCGCCCAAGCCAGATACCGGGCTGGCAAAATCAAGATAGTCTATCGGCGTGTTTTCCACGATCAGCGTATCGCGTGCAGGATCGACGCGCGTGGTAACGGCCCAGATGACTTCCTTCCAGTCACGGATATTCACGTCGTCATCGGTGACGATGATGAATTTGGTGTACATGAACTGGCGCAGAAAACTCCACACACCGAACATCACGCGCTTGGCATGGCCTGCATACTGTTTTTTCATACTCACCACTGCCATGCGATAAGAACATCCTTCCGGCGGCAAATAGAAATCGGCGATTTCAGGAAACTGTTTTTGTAACAGGGGTACGAACACTTCGTTCAGCGCTACGCCGAGTATTGCCGGTTCATCCGGCGGCTTGCCGGTGTAAGTGGAGTGAAAGATTGGATTGCGCCGCATGGTAATACGACCAATCGTAAATACCGGAAAGGTCTCCTGCTCGTTGTAATAGCCAGTGTGATCGCCAAATGGACCTTCGAGCGCCGTTTCGCCGGGATGAATATATCCTTCCAGGATGATTTCTGCGCTTGCCGGAACCTGCAGATCATGGCTCAGACACTTAATGATTTCAGTTTTTGCACCGCGCAGCAAACCGGCAAACTGGTATTCACTCAGACTGTCCGGCACTGGAGTGACCGCGCCAAGTATGGTTGCCGGGTCAGCTCCCAGCGCTACTGCCAGCGGATAAGGCTGCCCCGGATGGGTGAGACAGAAATCACGAAAATCCAGTGCACCACCACGATGGACCAGCCAACGCATGATAATTTTGTTGGGCGCGATCACCTGTTGCCGGTAAACGCCCAGATTCTGCCGGGTCTTGTGCGGCCCCCGGGTAACAGTCAATCCCCAAGTAATCAGCGGGCCGGCATCTCCCGGCCAGCAGGTCTGGATGGGTAGCCTGCCGAGATCCACATCCTTGCCTTCCCACACAATTTCCTGGCACGGCCCGCTCGAAACTACTTTTGGCGCCATGTTGAGAACTTGCTTCAGCACCGGGAATTTGTCCCAGGCATCTTTCAAACCCTTGGGTGGATCGGGCTCCTTCAGATAAGCGAGGAGCTTACCCACGTCCCGCAATGCTGCCACTGACTCTTGTCCCATACCCATCGCTACCCGCTTGGGTGTACCGAACAGATTTCCAAGAACGGGGATGGTATGTCCCTTGGGATTCTCAAACAGAATGGCAGGACCACCAGCCTTCAACACCCGGTCGCAGATTTCGGTCATCTCCAAACAGGGGTCAATCTCGGTTGTGACACGCTTTAGTTCGCCCTGGCTTTCCAGTTGCGCAAGAAAATCCCGCAGGTCTTTATATTTCATCGTAGTGGGGCATCTATTAAGTTGTCTTTATCAGGTAATCAAGCGCAATGCCGGCAAATACCACCGCACCCACCCAGTTATTGTGTAAAAAAGCCTTGAAACAGCAGGCTGGATCACGCTCATGAATCAGACGATACTGGTAAGCAATCAAACCCGAGGCAGCCACCAGACCAGCATAATACGCGACGCCCAAGTTCTGCATCAGCCCTATGCCGACCATGATACCCAGAAAAACCGTATGGCACAGCATGATCCCGGCCACATCGAAACGCCCGAACGTGATCGCAGAAGTCTTGATACCGATCTTGAGATCGTCAGCTCTATCCACCATCGCATACTCGGTGTCGTAAGCGATCACCCACAGCAGGTTCGCCGCCATTAGCAGCCAAACAATTGGTGGCAGTGCACCGGTCTGCGCGGCAAATGCCATCGGTATACCAAAACTAAAGGCGACACCAAGATAGGCTTGCGGCATCGCAAAGAAGCGTTTGGTAAACGGATAACTGGCGGCAAGGAACAACGCAACTACCGCCAACCCGAGCGTGAGCCGATTCAGTGGCAGTATCAGCAAAAACGCGCATAAGCTCAAACCCGCCGCCAGCAACAGCGCCTCTTTGGTGCTCACCACACCAGTCGCCAGCGGGCGGTTTTTAGTGCGCGTGACATGCGGGTCGATTTTACGGTCAGCGTAGTCGTTGACCACGCAACCGGCAGAGCGCATCAGCACCGTACCCAGCACGAATATCACCAGAATAACTATATTGGGAAAACCCTCAGCCGCCAGCCACAGACCCCATAACGTTGGCCACAACAGCAGCAGAATGCCAATGGGCTTGTCCAGCCGCATCAGTTTCTGGTAATGGCCGAGGCGTTGCGTGAAAGTCACTACGCTAAATCCAGAATGGCAGGAAGAAATACTTCAGTAACCAGTATCGACTGTCCATGCAAAGTAAATAGGGAGCGTCGCGCCCATAGGCTGGATGGCAAACTCGCTGACGTTACCGGCAATCCGCTGCAGGCGCGGCGAAAAAGCGGATGGCCCGAATTCAATTTTTTGAATCGAAGTGGCGTACGTTTGACCACTGGGTTGGTAAACAGCACCGTGCTCAGCGACCGGTTGCCGAGGCCGCTCAGCCCGCGCCATACGCCCCGAAGATTTTTCCTAGCCACCACTGAATGCGCAAAAACCACTGGCGTGTCGCCGCAATACAGAAACACCTCTCGTACCAACGCCAACTCGTTGCGACGTAAACCCATTACCGCAAGCTCGTCCCCACATACCGTCACCAACGACTGGGAGACTGGCTTGACGCGAAAATTGCTGCAGTGCTGCTGAATCAGGCGCGTAAGGGAACCACGGTTCTGCAACCAGTCACGGGCGCGCGGCGAGATAGAAGACGGTGCAGGATACCAGGCTAGTCGAGCAGCATTCATCACAGGTGGATTCGACTCTGAAGTGCAACTTTTCTAAGGAAACACCGATTAAATGAGTTTTTAGCCATGGATGCAAGTTTGAATGAGCTCTCAGATTTAATTTATGCGAGCAAGCCATTTGTTC
>CAMDAX010000056.1 GCA_945888885.1 Nitrosovibrio sp. Nv4
CGCCACGGCGCCAGCATGTGCTCGTTGCGCCGCACATGCCAGACAAAAGCGAGCACCACTATCACCAGCAAGTAGATGAGCGAATCGGTCCAGAGAATGACAGGTTTGAAGAGCATGGTCATTCCAGCCTTATCCTGGGATCCACCAGCGTATAGGAGATATCCGTTAAGATTAGTCCGATGATATAAAGCAGCGATCCCAGGAAAACCATGGCGCGCACTACGGCAAAATCCTGTGAGTTGATGGCATCGATGGTATAGCTACCCAATCCGGGAATGCCAAAAAATGATTCGGCGATGAGGCTGCCGAGGAACAGCAATGGAATCACTACCACCGCGCCGGTAAGAATTGGAATCATGGCGTTTCTGAGCACATGCCTGAACAATACGATGCTTTCTGGCAAACCCTTGGCACGGGCAGTACGGACATAATCCTTGCCCATCTCTTCCAGAAAAATGGTGCGGTACCAGCGGGTGCTGGCACCGGCACCGCTAATCACACCAATGATGACTGGTAGCACCAGAAACTTGCCTGCATCGAGTCCGCTGCCATAGCCGGAAATAGGGACCAGATGCCATAACTTACTGATAAGGAATTGTCCGCCGATGATATAAAACAGGCTGGAAATGGACATCAAGGCGACACATAACACCACCCCCCAGAAATCCACATAGGTGGCACGAAAAAATGCCATTGCCAGCGCAAACGTGATGTAGACAACCAATCCCAACAAGAATACCGGTAGCGCTATGGCGAGACTCGGCAGCATGCGCGACTTGATTTCATAAGCAATGTCACGCCCGTCGTCGGCTTGTCCAAAATCGAAAGCGAACATGGCAGCTGACTTCTCGAAAAAAATAGTATGGGTGAATTTGGCTGCGCCTTGCTCTGCCTCGCTGAATATCAACGGCTTGTCGTAACCCCGCTCATGCTTCCATTTTTCGATAGCCTCGGGAGTGACACGCTTGATACCTAACTGCATCCGCGCCATGTCGTCGGGCGTGTTGACTACAAAGAACAAGGTGAAGGTGATCAGATTCACTCCGATCAGGATTGGGATGGCGTAGAGCATGCGGCGAATGATGTAATTAAGCATTGCCTGCTCCCGGTTCCTGCGCGGCAGGCAAGGTATGCCTTGTTCCCGTGCCGCGCTCCCTGCGGCGATATGCGATTACTGCGGGAACCAGACTCGCCACCAGCACCATCAATCCCAGCGCAACAGGCCACAGCACTGGCTCATTCCATTCGCGCCGCTTTTGTTCCCGCAGACTGCCGTCTATGCGGAAGTACTTGATGTTATTGTTCGATAGCTTGTTGGGTTTTACATTGCCATACCAAGCATGATACAGCCCGTAATCCTTGGGATGATATCCCCATAGCCAAGGCGCATCCTGACGCAGGATCTTCACCATGTGATCAATAATTTGTCGACGCTCGAGACTATCCTCCATGTTCTTCATCTGCTCGAACAGGTGGTTGTATTCGGGATTGTTGTAATTGGCAGCGTTCTGGCCGTCGTTATCGACCTTTCGTTCCGCACCGCTCAGTAGAATCAGAAAATTCTCCGGATCGGGATAATCAGCATTCCAGCCCCACTCGAAAATCTGTGCATTGCCCTTGCGTATCTTGTCCTGGAAACGATTGTAGTCGGTGCTGCGTACCACCAATTGAATATTGATCTTCTGGAATTGTTTACGTATCCAGTCGAGACTGGATTTGTCATCGGCACCACGGGCAGTCACATCGAAATACAACACCAGCGGCGCACCGGTTTTAGCGTCCATGCCGTTGGGATAGCCAGCCTCTGCCAGCAATGCCTTGGCAACTGCAATCGGTTTACGTTGCGGTCGCTCGTTTAACCAGTCATATACCACCGGGTTGATTCCTTCTTTGCCATCACGATGGCCGGAAATTCCCGGTGCAATTGGCCCCTGTGCCGGAATACCACGGCCATTGGCGAATATCGAAACATACTCTTCATAATCCACTGCGATGGAGATGGCTTGCCGCAATTTTCTAGCCGACTGGGAGGGGCCTCCCACCACTGGATCCAGCATGTTGAAACCCATGTAGTAGGTGGAGGTTGCGACCTCCTTCTCCAGTCGAATACCCTGCGCTTTCATCGCCTCGGTTACGGTCGCCTCCCCTTGCCCTGTCAGTTGCACTGCCTGATCGAAACTGTCGGAGCCGATTCCCGATGCATCATAATAGCCCTGCAGAAATTTGTTCCAACGTGGAATACTTTCCTTGTCACGGCTGAATATCACCCGGTCGATGAAGGGCAATGGTTTGCCCGCATCCACCAGTAAACCCGCCTTCTCGTCTCTTTGCATTCCTTCGGACGGGTAGGTTTCGCCATGAAAATTGGGATTCCTTTCCAGTATCATCACCCGGTTGGGGTCGTTCTCGGTAAGCATGTAAGGCCCGGTACCAACGGGATACCAGTCGAGCGTAATGTTCTTTTTTGCCAACCCCTGCTGAGTGTAAAAACGTTCTGCCTCCCAGGGAATCGGCGCAAAAAATGGCATTGCCAGCCAGTACATGAACTGCGGGTACTTTCCCTTGATCTTGATGCGATAAGTATGGGTATCCACCACCTGTGCACCTTCCAGCGAATAACTATTTAAATCCAGATAAGCGTCGCTGCCCTCCTGCCCGACCTGCGCCTCGGCTGCTGTCTTGAGGGTCGCGGAATATTCCTTGAGGCCAACGATGTAATCCGACATCAAGCCAAGAATCGGTGAGTGCAGTCTAGGATGGGCCAGCCGCTTGATCTCGAACACATAATCTTCTGCGGTTAATTCGCGTGTGCCGGTGTGGGGAAAATCGGCGAGTTTGTAAACCTTGGTCAGATCCTCGGTAGTTAAATCGTGATAAAGAAATTCCCCCTGCTCATTCTTGGCAAATGCCGGATGAGGCTGATAGCGAATGCCAGGTTTGATGGAAATTTCATAAATCGTATAAGCGATTTGTGCGATATCGGCGCCGTCTGGCAAATTCGCTCCGTTCTTATCGAAATATTGTGCCACCGGCATCTTGGCCGTTGTTGCTGGAATCAATGTATAGGGGCGTTTCAGATAGTGGTATTGCAGCGGCGGTTCATAAATCTGTGCAGTAAGCAGAATTTCGTTGGAACTGTATGACTGCACCGGATCAAGATGTTTGGGACGTTCAGAAAACGCACTATAGAGGGTATTTTTTCCCGCATCGGCAGCGGGGTAGGGACTATTCCAAGGGTTGTCGCTACAGGCAGATAGTAAAACCACAAGCGACGCTAGCAGGTATTTTAACAAAGCCTTCATTGACGTGACAGTTTAGCCTAAATACCCGGCATGGGTGAGGTGGAAAAACCACGGCCCCGATCAAGGACCTCTAAAAATCTGGATTTCGTCACAATACTTGGTTGCTCACAAGAATGTTTCCTTACATATCCATCATCCTGAATCCGGTAGTTGGACAGGGTAGAGTGTACGGTTTTTGGTGTGCAAGGCAAGGCGTAATAACGTGGAGTGGTCAATTCCATTCCAGAAAATCGCAACGCGGCCATGTGCTGCAAAAAACCGTGTAATCTGCTCTGTAACGAACTCACCCAGAATATGAAGAGCGAATGCTGCATCTGTATTTTTTGTTCCTACCTTGTTTTGTTTAGAGCTTCGAATTTTTAGAGACGCCTATCAGAATCTCTCTATGATTCTTCAGATCTAACAAGCCTTGGGCTATAATCAGCCGAACTTCTCAACCCTCATAAGGACATATAACGTGGGATTTCTCGCTGATAAACGTATCCTCATTACCGGGCTGCTCAGCAATCGCTCCATCGCCTACGGCATCGCCAAAGCCATGCACCGAGAAGGCGCACAACTTGCCTTCACTTATCAGGGAGAGGGAGTACACGAACGGGTTGAGAAACTTGCTGCCGAATTCGACAGTGATTTACTGTTTCCCTGTGATGTCGCGAGTGACGATGAAATCATCCAGTGCTTCGACGATCTGGGAAAACGCTGGGATGGTCTCGATAGTATTGTTCACTCTATCGCCTTCGCTCCGCGCGAAGCACTGAGTGGGGACTACCTGGAAAGCGTAAATCGCGAAGCTTTCCGAATCGCCCATGATATCAGCTCCTACAGCTTTGTTGCGCTGGCAAAAGCTGGAATGCCGCTGATGCAAGGCAGAAATGGTTCGTTGCTGACACTCACCTACCTGGGTGCAGTACGGGTTATGCCAAATTACAACGTGATGGGCTTGGCCAAAGCAAGCCTTGAAGCCAACGTGCGCTTTATGGCATCCAGTCTTGGCCCCAAAGGAATACGCGTCAATGCAATTTCAGCCGGCCCGATCAAAACCCTGGCGGCGGCGGGTATCGGTAATTTTGGAAAGCTGTTGAGTTATACCGAGAAAGTCGCACCGTTACGGCGTAATGTTTCTACTGGGGAAGTCGGTAATGTTGCAGCCTTCTTGTGCAGCGATCTGGCCAGCGGGATTACCGGGGAAGTTACTTATGTCGATGCCGGATTCAATACAGTTGCCTTCGACATTAGTTAACTGTGGCACGTTCAGGTTTTGCTGCCGGGTACCTGCTTTTTCCCGGAATTTTATTTCTTTACTGTCACTTCAGATCGCTGTCTGATTCCGGCAAGAGAAGCCGCGAGCTCTTCCTGGGTAAGTAATTGTTGCAATTGTCTGCCAAAGGCCTTGCGCTTGGCCACATCCGCAGGCGCCGATTCGGTTATGCGGCTGATGCGAACTAGAGTAAAGCCGCCTCGAGGATTAACCACTCCGGTATAGGATGGCAATCCAGTTGATCCTGCTTTGAAAATTGTGCGTAAGGTTTCATTGTCCATGCCTTGTGGTTGCTGGCGGGAAACCTGCTGGTTGGGACCCCACGAAACTGTGGCGTTCTCGCCTTTCTGCAATCGCGCGAGTTTTCCCCTGCCTTCCTTGACGGCCGCCTCAGCCGCTTGTTGACGAACCACAAGCATGGTAATTTCATCCTTCGCTGCTGCTAGAGAGCGCATGGCTGCCTGCCTGTGATTCAGAACTCTCGCCACAACCAAGGTATTCTGTGTAACCTCGATCGCCTCGGTGTTACGCTTATTCTTGATTGCGTCTTCCGAGAATATCGCTTGCAACAGCTTGCTGTTGGTCAAGTAGGGAGGTTCGCCCACGTTCTTGCTGACCCAGTCACTCTGCCTGATAGATAGCTTGAATTTTTCTGCAGCTGACTGCAGGCTGTCACTCTGTTCATATACCATGTTGCTGAAGCCATCAGCCATTTCACCGAACGTCTTCTCGGCTTTTTGTTTTTTTAGATCCTGCTCAACTTGGGTTTTCACATCTTCAAAATTTATTGCCTTACCAGTTTTTATCGCAGTGAGCTTGATGATATGGAACCCGAAGTCTGTCTGAATTGGCCCCCGAATTTCTTCTGGCTGCATCTGAAAAACTGCATCCTCAAAAGCCTTGACCATCATGCCACGTCCAAAAAAACCAAGATCGCCACCTTTGACCGCTGAACCTGGGTCCTGAGAATCCCGCTTGGCGAGATCAGCAAAGTTTTGTGGCGCCTGTTTGACCTGTGCCAACAACTGTTCCGCCTTGGCGCGTGCCGCAGCCTTGTCCGCATCGGATGCGGTAGAAGCTGCAGCTATCAGAATATGGCTGGCTTGGCGCTCTTCTGGCTGACCGAATCCATCCTTGTGTTCGTCGAAATATTTTCTGGTTTCTTCGACGCTTACCTGCATCTGTTTGGCCAGATCATCCAGTGACAGTACCAGATACTCGACACGTGCCTGTTCTGGTACCTGAAACTCAGCTTGGTGACGATCGTAATAAGATTTAATGGCAGCATCATCCGGCCTAACTTGCGACAGGAATTGCTCTGGCTGAATTTGAATCAGGCTGACTTCACGTCGCTCTTCGCTCAAGCGCATGACTCTCTCTGCCACTACATCCGGAACAAAGCTATTCTTGGTGTAAGCATCAATCAGATGCTGTTGCAGCATCTCCTGGCGCACACGTATTTCGAACGTCAATGGGGTCATTCCCTGATCACGTAAAAGTTCTTCGTAGCGTTGATTGGAGAACACTCCATCCTGCTGAAATGCTGCAATATCCTGTATTACTCCCACCAACTGTGGATCCAGTATAGTCAAGCCAATACGTCCTGCCTCCTGCTTCAGCAAGCGTTGCTGAATTAGTCTGTCCAGCACGGCAAGCCGTACTTCCGGACTATCCTGCATGGTGGCATCCTCTCCCTGCGTGCCCCGCATACTTTCCTGCTGGTTGCGCATTGCCTGGTCAAGCTCCAGGCGCTGTATCTTTTCCCCAGCTACTAGCGCGACGTAATCCTCCCCATCACCTTGGTACGACTCCACTCCCCAGAACAGGAATGGCAATGTCGCCAGCACCAGGATGAACTGAACTACAAGTTTCTTTTTATGAACAAAATCAAACACTTTATAAATCCAGAAAACGAATAAAAAGGGCGAACTTGCGTTCGCCCTGGTTTAGCGCAAAATTTGGCGGAGTGGACGGGACTCGAACCCGCGACCCCCGGCGTGACAGGCCGGTATTCTAACCAACTGAACTACCACTCCTGAAACCTGTGAAATAACGGCTGGTGGGTGCTGACGGGGTCGAACCGCCGACATTCGCCTTGTAAGGGCGACGCTCTACCAACTGAGCTAAGCACCCTCCGAAAAAGGCGCTCTAGTTTACTGCATCTTTGAGTGCCTTGCCAGGACTAAATTTCGGAACCTTGGCAGCTTTGATTTTAATAGCTTCGCCAGTACGAGGATTACGACCAGTACGGGCTGCACGTTTACCGACTTTGAAAGTTCCAAATCCGACTAAGGTAACGCTTTGCCCTTTTTTAAGAGCAGCTTTAACCGCAGATAGCGCTCCGTCCAATGCGTTGCCTGCTGACGCCTTTGAGATGTCAGCAGATTTGGCGATGGCGTCAATGAGTTCAGATTTATTCACGTAATTCCCCTTTCATTATTTGTAAGCAAGTTACAGGAAAACCCTGCAGCTGCTTTTATAGCAAGCCATTTGGGCTTGGTCAAGCAATTATGAACATATTTTCAGGAATAAATATTTTATCCATGTGAGTGAAGCGGCAAGAATACCTTCAACCCCTCACTGTATGCAAGTCACATTTTATTTTCGTACCGTTACCTGATTCCTCTCACCCCCCATTTCCTGCTCGTGCCGTGCAAGAAATTCTTTAGTGCTATCAATGCCACGCAACTGCAAAACATAATTCCTTACTGCTGCTTCTACCAGCACTGCCAAGTTACGTCCTGCGACAACCGGAATAATGACCTTACGAATCTTAATGCCCATAACATTTTCGTTGACATCGCTGATCGGCAACCGCTCCAGCGAGTTAGTATCTGCACTACCAGGTTTTTGCAGATGCACAATCAGCTTCATACTTTTCCGCCGGCGTACTGCAGTCTCACCGAAAATGGTCCGAATATTCAACACCCCCAGTCCACGCACCTCAAGAAAATCACGCAACATCGGCGGGCAACGTCCTTCCAGGGTTTCTGGTGCAATGCGGCGAAGCTCTACCACATCATCTGCTACCAAGCCGTGGCCACGACTCACCAGTTCCAGCGCCAGTTCACTTTTGCCAACGCCGCTTTCGCCGGTAATCATCACCCCCAGTCCCAGTACGTCCAGAAGTACGCCATGCAGACTACTGGATGGCGCCAAGACGCGCCCCAGGTAGGTGCGCAGCAGCCAGATCACCTCCAGACTGGAATGCGCTGAACGCAGTAGAGGAATGTTGGTCGAGTCAGCTAATGCGCGTAGCGGGGTTGGTACGGATGCACCACCTGCGACAATAATGCACGCTATGCTGCTTTGAGCAAGTTGTTGCATATTCTGCTGTAAGGATGCAGGATCGAGCCGATTGAGATAATCAGTTTCGATATTGCTCAATACCTGCACCCAGTTGGGGTGAATGAAATTAAGATGGCCGGCTACCCCTTGGGCAGATTGGGCGATGGTTTCATCATCAAGCTGCTTGTCGCTGCCATTCCTGCCCGCTTCCCAGGTCAGTTCCAGCTTTTCCCGTTTATCCTCAAATAGCTGCGCGATGCTAATCTGGGGCATTTGGCGTCCAGTTGGAAATAAGTTGATAGACTTCCGCCGCATCCTTGCCAGTCAGCAGACTTTCGCGGAAATTCTTGTCGCTAAACATTTGTGCCAGCTCGCTCAGGATCTGCAAGTGCTGATCCGTAGCTTTCTCCGGGACTAGCAGAATGCAGATCAGACTGACTGGCTTGCCATCCGGCGCATCGAATGGAATCGGCTCCTTCATGCGGATAAACGCTGCAGCAGCTTCGCGCAGCTTTTTAATCCTGCCGTGCGGAATTGCCACACCTTGACCCAGACCGGTAGAACCCAGTTTTTCACGCGCAAACAAGCTATCAAATACCTGGCTCCGTGCGATGTGCAAAGTGTTTTCAAATAATAGTCCAGCCTGCTCGAATACGCGCTTCTTGCTGGCGGCATCCAATTCTACAATAACGTTAGATAGGGGTAGTAGCTGCGCAATTAGATTCATAAAAGATAAATTAGGGTTCGGTTAATTCGATTAAATCCGTTAAATGATGGTGGTAGATTGGTTTTTTCCTCTATGCTCAACTACTCCAACTCCTTGTCACTTAACGCACTATTATTGCGGTAATCCGCGTTTTTTTCTTTGTGTTTGAGTATCTGCCGGTCGAGCTTATCCACCAGACTATCTATGGAAGCGTACATGTCGATGTTGTCAGTTTCGACAAAAATATCTTTACCGCGTACATGTACGTTGGCTTCGGCCTTCTGCTTAAGTTTTTCAACCGACAGAATCACATTGACATCGATAACGTGATCAAAATGGCGTGTAATCTTGTCCATCTTGGAAATAACATAATCACGCATGGCGGGGGTAATTTCCACATGGTGACCGGTAAGGTTAAGATTCATCATGCCTCCTTGGCTTGGATTAAAACGATTTACGAAGGCTAACCGGGGGAATCTGCATGGACTCACGGTATTTTGCAATCGTGCGCCGGGCAACCACAATACCTTGCTGTCCCAGAATTTCCGAAATCTGACCATCACTTAGTGGTTTTTTTGTATTCTCAGCATGCACGAATTGCTTGATCAGAGTTCGAATTGCTGTAGCAGAACAAGCACCGCCGGTGTCAGTCGCAACATGGCTACCAAAAAAATACTTCAGCTCGAATGTGCCGCGCGGTGTGCGCATGAATTTCTGCGTAGTCACGCGGGAAACGGTGGATTCGTGCAAATCCAGAGTGTCTGCTATTTCTCGTAGCACTAGCGGACGCATGGCGACTGCACCCTGCTCGAAGAATTGCCGCTGGCGTTCGACAATAGCACAAGATACCCTCAGGATGGTGTCAAAGCGCTGTTTCACATTCTTGATGAGCCACTTGGCCTCTTGTAGTTGACTGGCCAGTCGTTGTGCCGAGTCATCGTGGCTGTGCTTCAAGATCGAAGCATATAAGCGATTGATCCCGAGGCGCGGCATCGCTTCCGGATTGAGGTTGGCCACCCAGGTGCCATCAATTTTGGTCACAATCACATCGGGTATGATGTAGCGGGTTACCGTAGTATTGAATATCGCACCTGGCCTGGGACTCAGGTGGGTGACAAGATGCTGGATTGAGCGCAGGCAATCATCACCGCAATGCAATAATTTTTTAATTAGAGGGAAATCCCGCGATGCCAGGCTTTCCAAGTGGCTGCTTACCAACAGAAATGCCTGGTCACGGCAGGGTGTACCCTCTGGCAGAGCGCGCAGTTGCAGCGCCAGACACTCCCCCAGGTTACGGGCGCTAATACCTGGGGGATCCATATGTTGCAAGTATTCGAGCGCAATGTGCAGGTCATCAATATCTATTTCAAGCTCTGGCGGTAACAGGTTAACAAGTTCTTCCAGATCCTGAGTGAGATAGCCATCATCATCCAGACTATCTATCAGCAGGCTGATGACCCCTCTGTCACGCTCGGTGACCTGACTAAGACTGATTTGTAGATTGAGATGTTCACGCAAGCTGATGGGTTCGGCTACCTGTTGCAGGGATCCATGTTCATAATCATCGCGCGTCCCGTAAAAAGCGTTGTCGTCCTCAAGCCAGTCTGACTCGTCAATTAGGCTTGCTTTCGTCCCAGCATCATCCTCGGTAGTAAGTGTATCTGTCGTAGATTGGTCCTGATGCTCCAATAAATCCGCCACTGGTCGCGTTGGCGGACTATCGGACTGGATGCCGTGGTATTCAGCGCTATCATCAAGTTCCAGTAGAGGGTTTTCCTGCGCAATACGCTCTATTTCCTGATTCATCTCAAGCGTAGAGAGTTGCAGCAACCGTATGGATTGTTGTAGTTGTGGGGTGAGTATCAGGTGTTGCGACAGCTTAAGCTGGAGGGCAGGTCTCATAATTTTTGAAAACCAACAAACAAGCATGGACTCGAGCAGGTCGAATCTTTATTTTCACAGCCGGAAATGTTCTCCCAAGTACACTTTTCTTACGCTCTCATTATAAATGATTTCATCAGGTGTGCCGCTAGCCAGCACAGCGCCTTCGTTGATAATGTAGGCGCGGTCACAAATTCCTAATGTTTCTCTGACGTTATGGTCAGTAATGAGCACACCGATATCACGCTCCTTGAGAAAGTGAATGATTCTCTGAATGTCCAATACAGCAATAGGATCTACTCCCGCAAATGGTTCATCTAACAGGATAAAGCGTGGTTGTGTTGCCAGTGCCCGGGCAATTTCTACACGACGACGCTCCCCCCCGGACAGGCTAATGGCGGCGTTATTGCGCAAATGACTAATATGTAAGTCATGTAGTAAATTATCAAGGTGCTGCTGCATTTCGTAGGGTTCGTAATCCTGCAATTCCAATACTGCAGAAATATTGTCCGCCACGGAAAGCCGCCGGAAAATTGACGCATCCTGTGGTAGATAGCTTAGGCCCAAGCGAGCGCGATGATGGATCGGCATCTGACTCAAATCGTGCCCATCCAGGCATATGTTGCCACCATCTAGCGGCACTAGCCCCACCATCATGTAAAAACAGGTTGTCTTGCCTGCACCGTTGGGGCCGAGTAAGCCAACTACTTCACCGCTGGCGACAGAAAGCGATACCTCATGCACCACGATCCGTGACTTATAATGCTTTTTTAGATTATTCGCCTTAAATTCACTCATTTCTTCAAAACTCAGGTTCCGAGGTGGGACTGCGCTTCTACTGACTCTCGGTCGCTGGATTTTCCTGTTTGCTCTTCGGTTGAATCACCACCCGCACCCTGCCGGCAGGGTTGGCTTGAGTGCCCGTCTTTTCATTGTTACCCGTTACCTGAAAGAATTCACTGACCGCATCGTAGGAAATGTAGTCCCCTTCTACCTCATCCGGTCCACGCTTAAGCCGCGCTTTCTTGAAGAGTTGGACCTTGTCTGCCTTGCCGTCATATTCCATCCGCTCGCTCCAGCCTTCAATGTATTCATCTCTGCCATCACGTTTCTGCCGAAAACTGACGGGATCGCCAAAAGCAGTGGCGTGCCGAAATCCGCTGGGATCTTCCTTCACTACCATTTTCTCGGCACGGATGATCAGAGTGCCTTGAGTGAGTACTACATTGCCGGTGAACACACTAGTCCGGGTGGCATTTTCTACGGTGGCGCGATCAGCTTCCAAGTGAACCGGCTTGTCACGATCAGCTCGCTCAGCAAGAACAGGGCCAGCAAACAACAATCCCAGCAGCAATATGACGGAAAATAATTTCATGCATGCCTTCACTAGTGTCCGGTTAAAAATCAAATAGAATCATTTGGTTATTGGGTTGTGGTGTAATGATTCTGCTGGTATTGGGCTGCAAGGCGCATGAAATAGGGGTTTTCTCGAAAACAGAGACCGACAATATCTGTAGCAAAGTGTAGAGC
>CAMDAX010000057.1 GCA_945888885.1 Nitrosovibrio sp. Nv4
TATTCCACTGCGTTGCGTAGTATTCATTTCGGGCGCCGATGTTGTCTTTAGAACCTCCATCTTGCCAGTAATGGCCGCCCTTTTCTACCTCTTTTCGCTCCCAATTCTCCGGTTAATTCAGCTCAGGTGGGGAGTTTTGCAAGAGCCTCTTTGCTACAGATATTGTCGGTCTCTGTTTTCGAGAAAACCCCTATTTCATGCGCCTTGCAGCCCAATACCAGCAGAATCATTACACCACAACCCAATAACCAAATGATTCTATTTGATTTTTAACCGGACACTAGTGGTCCAAACTATGAAAAAAATTCAACGCATTCTCGCCGCCACGGATTTTTCGTCACGTGCCAATCGAGCCGTGCAACGTGCCGTACGCCTGGCAGTGGAGCTTGGCGCGGAGTTGCATTTATTACACGTGCTTCCAACTCTTCCGCTCGAGGTTTTCAAACACTTGATGGTCGATACCCCATTGGAAACAGAGCAGATGCTATATGACCGGACTAATTTAACCTTACAAAAACTAGCGGAAGCATTGATCAAGGATGGCATGGCCGTCAAGCATCACGTTGCAATTGGCAGGGCCCACGTTGAGATCAATCGCTATGCGGAAGCGCATCACATTGATTTGATTGTGCTCGGCGACCAAGGTGAAAACTTTGTTCAGGAGCTTTTTCTCGGCACTACCATGTCCAAGACACTTCACAAAGGACAGCGTCCGTTGCTGATCGTAAAGCAGGAGCCAAAGGATCAATATAAGTGCGTGCTGGTGCCAGTGGATCTTTCACAGCCTTCCCGACTGGCGCTGCTTATGGCATTAAAAGTTGCACCGAAAGCAACAACAATTCAAGTGCTGCATGTAATCATGCCGTTCAGTGAAAAAATGTGCTTTCCAATAGAAACGGTTGAGTACTGTCGTACCAGAGCACTTACTAATGCCCATCGCGCGGTGGAGGAAATTATCGCCGACTGCCCACTTGGCGATGCTCTTGTAACTGTTGGCATCGAGCATGGCTACCCGCCTGTCGTGGTTCGGGACAAAGCACAGTCTCTCAACACTGATCTGATCGTTATTGGCAAGCGTGGAGAAACGGAACCAGATAGAACGTTGCTCGGTTCCATCGCCCAACATGTTCTCTATGAAGCTGCATGCGACGTGCTGGTAATGCAGGGATCCAACGGCTAGCGATAATTACGCTGGCCATGCTCCTGCAGTATGTTGATCTACAGAAACAAGACATGCTGGCGGCATGATTGGTGGTACCGCCGAGTCTATTGGCGGACAGATTCGAGTCTGCAGTACGGCAACATTATGACGAACGTGTAGCTGATTCATGAAGAACTCGCCAAGGAGATCGTGCGGCCCAGCAAGGATCTGTGCCGCACGATCTCCTCAATCCGGCTTCTTGTAGAACTCGACAAAAAAACACACCGCACCCAAGGGTTCCACGCTGTGCAGAACTTCTGGTACAACAATTCCAGGCTTGTCCTGGGATAACTCCATGTCTGCTCCCAAAGCATCTACGCGATATCGAAGCTTGCCTTCGGTAACAATAATTTTTGCCCAGACACCAGTTTTTGTCGAGTGCTCTTTCTTCAAGCTGGCGGGCACTGTTTCCTCGGTAAAAGCAGGTGTTTGCTTGTATGACACGAAACTGTCCGGCAGTTCAAATCTGTCGCACCTGACGCAGTTGAGAGCCGCCCCCAGCATACTACTGCGGCCTTGCTCTGTCATAACCCAGGGTCGATTGATAAAGGGTGGATTATGCCGCACATGCTGTGGATGCCCGCAACTGAGAATCGCAATCGGATCTCCCCGGTCATCATGCCCAAATCCTGTTATTGGTCGTTCCACGATTAATCCTTTTGCTATGAGGCACATCTAAAAATCCAGATTTCGTCACAACACTTTATTGCTTACAAAAAAATGTCTTCTTACTCCATCACTGGCGGCAACTGCGTGGCAAGTGCATTCTTCTCCTTCGTCGCCGCACCCAGCAATGCATAACCAAGCAGATTGCCTCCCGCGTCTTGAAACAGTGCCTTAACTCCATCTTTATCTTCCTCGGTTCGCCACTCGCCTTTTGCTCCAGCATCAGGTGGCGACACTACAGTCGGACAGGTCGGCGTCTTCACTAACACCGGCATGGCAGGGTAACGTACCAATGTCAGAGTGCCGGCAAGGGTCGCCACAAGAGCGCGGGCGGCATGCATGATCGGCATGACGAACGGCAGCACCCTGCCCTCCACCTCCGCACAGTCGCCCAACGCATAGATATCCGCATACTGGGTTTGCAATGACCGGCCCACTACGATGCCGCGATTGACTCCGATACCGGTTGCTTCAGCCAAAGCGGTGCGTGGGCGCAATCCCACTGCCGACAGCACGACGTCTACCTCCATGGCTTCACCGTTGGCAAGAGCCAGATGCAAGCGCTCACCTACTCGCTCTACGCGCTGGGTAGAGGTGCCCAAGTGAAAAACCACACCGGCAGCCTCCAACCTGCTCTGCAGGAAGGCACCGCCGGTCTGCGGCAGGAATCGACCTAAAGGCTGGGTGCTGATGTCGATCACGTGTACTCCATAACCCGCTATGGCCAGATCGTTGGCAAATTCGCAGCCGATCAGTCCGGCACCAAGAATGGCTACTTCTTTTTTTCCTACCAGAGCATCGCGGAAGCGACAGTAATCATCGAGATCATTCACTGACAATATCGCTTCCGTCCCATCACCTTGCAGTGGCAAGCGAATCGGGTCCGCACCCAACGCCAGAACAAGCTGGCCGTAAGATAGTTTTTCTCCATCCTGCAAGATCAGGGTATTGCTTGATCGCTCAATGGCCATCACCCGGCTATGCGGGTGTATCGTCATCTTCAGTTGCTCGGCCATTTTCACCGCATCGGCATTCAGTATGGATTCAGGTGATTTACCCGTAGCCAAAGCATTCGACAGCATCGGCTTGGAGTAAAACCCACCATGGTCTGCAGAAAGGATCAGAACGGGTGTTTCAACATCCAATTTACGGAACTCGCGTGCCACGGTATAGCCCGCAAGCCCACTACCGACAATAACCACAGGTTGTCGGCTCATGCTCATACCTCTATCATTTCGAAATCCGCCTTGATCACAGCGCATTCAGGACAGACCCAGTCCTCCGGAATATCCTCCCAGCGAGTGCCTGCCATAATCCCATGCTCCGGATCACCGGTCACTTCGTCGTAGATGTAGCCACACACACTGCACTGAAATTCTCTCATCCCGATTTCCTTGTTGATATTGATCCGGTGAATGATAAATTATTTCGGTTTGATTTTGGCCGAAATTACACAACTTACGCATGACAGCACATTACACTGGGCTTCCGGCACTTCATACAGGAAAGACCCAGTCAAGGTTTTCACCCCAATGATCAGGTCTTGCCGTTAAAATGCCACAATACTAGGCTAGTCTGGGAACTTCTGGCATGTGTCGACAGAGAAGACTCCCGATCAGAACCGTCGGCTGGACTCACTGCCCTGCTCAACGCGTTGCTGCTGAAATGGCTGGCATAAAGCTTTTCCGGAGAATACAAGTATGGCAAAAATTGGTTTTATCGGTCTTGGTATCATGGGGCGACTCATGGCCAGACATCTTATCAAGGGCGGGCATACGCTATTTCTGCATTCCCGCAGCGGCATACCGGCAGAGTTGGTTGAGCAGGGCGGCAAGGCTTGCGCTTCACCCAGGGAAGTGGGACAAAACGCCGATATCATTATCACCATGCTGCCAGATACCCCAGATGTAGAGAAAGTACTATTTGGTGAGAACGGTGTAGTACATGGACTGAGTGGGGGCGAAACTGTGGTGGACATGAGCTCGATTTCTCCTATTGAAACCAGAAGATTCGCTGCCAGCATCAACCAGCTCGGCTGTGATTATGCGGATGCACCGGTATCGGGGGGGGATGTGGGCGCGAACAATGCCACGCTGACCATAATGGTAGGTGCCGCAGAAATGGTGTTTGAAAAATTGAAGCCCATTTTTGAATTAATGGGTAAGAGCGTTACTTTGATAGGTGGCAATGGTGCCGGCCAGACCTGCAAGATTGCCAATCAAATCATTGTTGCACTGACTATCGAGGCAGTGGGTGAAGCGTTGCTGTTTGCTTCCAAGGCCGGCGCCGACCCTGTCAAGGTGCGCCAGGCTCTGCTGGGCGGGTTTGCTTCGTCGCGCGTCCTGGAGGTCCATGGCGAGCGTATGATCAAACGCTCATTCGATCCGGGATTTCGTATTGAACTGCATCAGAAAGATTTGGGTCTTGCACTTTCCGGTGCGCATGCACTTGGAATAAGCCTGCCCAACACCGCCGCCACCCAGGAACTGCTTAATACTTGCATCGCAAATGGTGGTGCCAAATGGGATAGCTCGGCCATGGTGCGGGTATTGGAAAAATTAGCAAATCACGAGATTCAATAAACCCTACCATGCATCCTCTCGATCTCGTCACTGATCTGCGCACTTTTCTGCCACTTGAGGCGGTGCTATATGAAAGTGAGGATTTGAAAGCCTATGAGTGTGACGGTCTGTCGGCATATCGACAAATGCCGATGATTGTGGTGCTGCCACGAACTGAAGACGAAGTCATCAGAATTCTGCGGATCTGCTACACATCAAAAACCCCAGTGGTTGCGCGGGGTGCTGGCACCGGTTTGTCCGGCGGTGCATTACCTCATGCAACCGGCATCTTACTGTCGCTTGCAAAATTGAAACAGATACTCGAAATCGATCCAGTAGCACGTACCGCACGAGTCCAACCGGGAGTACGTAACCTTGCCATCAGTGAAGCGGCGGCGCCCTATGGCCTGTATTATGCGCCCGATCCTTCCTCGCAAATCGCCTGTTCGATTGGCGGCAACGTGGCAGAGAACTCAGGCGGGGTACACTGTCTTAAATATGGGCTCACCGTGCATAATATCCTCAAATTGCGGGTGATAACCATGGCAGGCGAGAATCTCGAAATCGGCAGTGCCAGCCTGGATTCCCCGGGCTACGACCTGCTGGCGCTCATGACCGGCAGTGAAGGCATGCTGGGTATCGTTACTGAGATCATCGTGAAACTCACGCCCAGTGCAGAAAAAGCCCAAGTGGTCATGGCAGCCTTCGATGACATCTGCAAGGCAGGTAATGCGGTGGCAAATGTGATCGGTGCCGGTATCATTCCCGCTGGCATGGAGATGATGGATAAAATAGCCACCCGTGCGGTGGAGGAGTACGTTCATGCTGGCTATAACCTCGAAGCGGCTGCAATCCTGCTGTGCGAATCTGATGGCACAGTGGAGGAAGTAGCGGACGAAATCCGGCGCATTGATGAAATTATGAAAAAAAGCGGTGCAATCGAAATTAAAACCTCCCGCGATGAAACCGAGCGGCTCAGATTCTGGGCTGGGCGTAAAGCTGCGTTTCCAGCGGCGGGGCGTATTTCGCCCGATTATTACTGCATGGATGGCACCATTCCACGCAAGAGTCTTGCGCACGTGCTGAGCGGCATTGAAAGACTCTCTACAGAATACGGCCTGCGCTGCATGAATGTATTTCACGCCGGCGATGGTAATCTGCATCCGTTGATTCTGTACGATGCCAACCAGCCTGGTGAGCTGGAGAAGACCGAAGAATTTGGCGCAAAGATACTGGGAATGTGCATTGAAGCCGGTGGAACCATCACCGGCGAGCATGGCGTCGGGATTGAGAAAATCAACCAGATGTGTTTACAGTTCAGCAATGGGGAATTAAAAATATTTCATGCGGTAAAAGCGGTTTTCGATCCCGAGGGTTTGCTGAATCCCGGGAAAGCTGTGCCAACACTGCGCCGCTGTGCGGAACATGGTGCAATGCACGTGCATCGAGGTGAGGAAAAGTTTCCAGAGTTACCGAGATTCTAACCAATCGATTGAACTGCATGCCTCGTGCTCCAATAAAATCCATGCAAAACATTATCGACCAATCTGTCAATACCATTCGTGCTGCCGCTGAACGTAAAGTACCGTTACATATATGCGGGGGGGGCAGCAAGGAGTTTTATGGCAACCATATTATCGGGCAGAACATCGACATGCTTGATATCACAGCTTACAGCGGCATCGTCGTTTACGAACCGGCCGAGCTGGTGATAACTGCCCGCACTGGTACCCGTCTGGCTGATCTGGAGGCGGAATTACATGAGCATCGCCAAATGCTGGCTTTCGAGCCGCCGCATTTTGGTGCTGCAGCCACGCTCGGCGGCTGCATTGCCACTGGGTTATCTGGCCCGCGCCGGGCATCTGCCGGTGCAGTGCGCGACTCTGTGCTGGGTGTACGCATGCTTGATGGCAAGGGAGACGATCTGCGATTTGGCGGACAGGTAATGAAGAATGTCGCAGGTTATGATATTTCGCGTTTGATGACGGGTTCGATGGGAACACTGGGTTTGTTGCTGGAAATTTCACTCAAAGTGTTGCCGCTGCCACCAGTGGAGTTGACGCTAAGCCTGCAGATGAAAGAAGCTGACGCTATTGAAAAGATGAATCTATGGGCAGGTAAACCACTGCCGATTTCCGCAACTTGTTTTTACAATGGCGCGCTCACCCTGCGGCTTTCTGGCGCCGAAGCTGCAGTGCGGGCGGCTCATACGAAACTGGGTGGTGAGGAAATGGCTGAAGGTGCGGCATTCTGGCAATCGGTACGTGAGCAGACCCATATATTTTTTCAGCCAGACAAATCACTATGGCGCTTATCCATAAAATCAACTACGCCGCCGCTATCGTTGCCGGGGCAGCAATTGGTTGAATGGGGCGGAGCGCTACGCTGGCTGATAAGCAACGCGGATGTAGATGCAGAAACTGTGCGTGCAGTAACAGGGGCCGCAAGCGGCCATGCCACACTGTTTCGTGCTGGCGAACCATCTGCGGCCAGGTTTCATCCGCTAGCACCCGAGATGATGAATATCCATCGGCGTCTAAAGGAACAATTCGATCCCATGGGAATCCTCAATCCTGGCCGGATGTATCCAGGGTTATAAAAATGCAAACCAATCTCACTGATTTCATCAAGAACTCCCCTGACGGACAAGAAGCGGAGGCGATATTACGTGCCTGCGTTCACTGCGGCTTTTGTTTGGCTACTTGCCCGACCTATCAGTTGCTGGGTGATGAACTGGATAGTCCGCGCGGCCGTATTTACCTGATAAAGCAGGTGCTGGAAGGTCAGCCGGTTACACAAAAAACCCAGTTGCATCTGGATCGCTGCCTCACTTGCCGCGCCTGTGAAACAGTTTGCCCATCCGGTGTGCGCTATGGCCGGCTGCTGGATATCGGTCGCGGTGTCATCGACAAACAGGTGGGGCGCAGTGGGGGGGCCGGCGCCATGCGATACGCATTGCGCCGGACATTACCCCATTCTGGTGTATTTGCATCACTGCTCAAGCTGGGACGGTTCGTTCGTCCATTGCTGCCAGGCAGACTTAAACACTCAGTGCCACCAGCAGCCCGCGATCCAGGAATATGGCCTTCGGCGCGACACGCACGCACGATGCTGATACTGGATGGCTGTGTACAACCGGTGCTGGCACCTAATATCAACACCGCCACCGCGCGTGTACTGGACAAGCTTGGCATATCGCTAGTCAGGGGGGAAAATGCGGGGTGCTGTGGTGCAATTTCCTATCATCTCAATGCCCAGCAGGAAGGTCTGGATTACATGCGCCGCAATGTGGATGCCTGGTGGCCATATGTGAGAGATGAAGTGGCCGGTAGTGTCGCTCATGGGGTGGAAGCAATCGTCATAACTGCCAGCGGGTGCGGCGTAACAGTAAAGGAATACGGGCATCTGCTGCAGCATGATCCGGCGTATGCGGAAAAAGCAGCGCATATTTCTGCATTGGCCCGGGATATCAGTGAAATACTTGATGCTGAGATTGGTGCGGGAGCCTCTCCCCTTTGCAACTCGACACTCAACACTCGAAAATCGAAACTGTCTTTTCACTCCCCTTGTACCCTGCAACATGGCATGCAAATTCGTGGGGTAGTTGAAAAAATTCTGCTCGCTACAGGCTTTGAATTAACTGCTGTTCCAGATGCTCATCTGTGCTGCGGATCAGCGGGCACCTATTCCATCCTGCAACCAGAACTGTCACAACAGCTGCTAAAGAACAAGCTGACAGCACTAGAATCTGGCAATCCCGCCCAGATCGTTACCGCCAATATCGGCTGTCTCACGCACTTACAAAGCGGAACCCTACTGCCGGTCAAACATTGGATCGAAGTGCTGGACGAGGGACTGCTCTATTATGATAGGTAGTCAACAACGCATATATCCGCATCGAGACAGGAAGTACTGTGCTATACAACAAGTTGAGATAAACAAAAAATTGTATATGCCTGCTTCCTCATGCCGTGGGAACCAACTAATGACGGCTTCTCAACACCCTTACGCAAGCCCCGTTCTTTGCGTCGAAGGGAGTTCTTTTTGCCACCAATTTAATTCTATATACTCAGACCTTATTTCCCCCGATTCAATGCTTCGATACTATCCATGAGTTTCGTCAACAAGACGATGGCAAAAAAGCCATCCCCCAATCCCCTTCCACCCCGGATTGTCAGACTGCTGCGCGAATCCAGCGGACTCGCCTTGCTCGGCATCGCGCTTTATCTGATACTTATATTTTATGGTTATGACCGTACCGATCCAGCTTGGTCTCATAGTGACGGCGGCAGCCAGATGCATAATGCTGGCGGGCGTATGGGCGCATGGCTGGCAGATTTATTGCTATCTCTGTTCGGTGCTTCGGCATGGTGGTGGGCACTTTTCTTCCTTTACTCCGCATCGTGGAATTACCGCCACATTGATGTCATCGGAATATTTGATCGGCGTCCACTATTCGTTTCGGCTGCTGGATTTTTAGCGCTGCTGGCGGCTAGCAGCGGCTTTGAGGCGCTACGGTTCTACACACTCAAAGTTCTTCTGCCGCAGGCCCCAGGTGGAATGTTGGGCGAGACGATTAGCCATAATCTGTCACAGGTACTTGGTTTTACCGGTGCAACCCTTGCATTGATTATTACAATCGCAATTGGTTTCAGCCTGTTCACTGGCTTATCATGGCTACGTCTCATTGAAAAACTGGGTGGCATAATTGAGGGCAGTTTTTTATTTGTTGGACACCGCTGGCGGGACTGGCAAGACCATCGCATTGGGAAGGTCTCTGCAATCAAACGTGAGGAATTGGTCGAGGTTGGAAAGAAACGTTTTGAGGAGTACCCGCCGCTGCATATTGAGCCAGCTGCCAGCGCGATTCCCAAATCACCACGTTTAAGTAAAGAGAAACAGACGCCATTATTTGTTGACTTGCCCGATTCACCTTTGCCGCCACTGCACCTCCTGGATGAACCCGCAAAAGATGTCGAACTGCTATCCAAGGACACACTTGAGTTCACCTCACGACTGATTGAACGTAAGCTGATCGATTTTAACGTGGAAGTTAAAGTAGTTGCAGCTTATCCTGGCCCGGTCATCACCCGCTATGAGATTGAGCCTGCTATTGGCGTGAAGGGCAACCAGATCATTAACTTGGTGAAAGACTTGGCACGGGCGCTATCAGTGGTAAGCATACGTGTGGTCGAGACCATTCCCGGTAAGACCACGATGGGATTGGAAATTCCTAATCCTAAACGGCAGGTGGTGCGTTTACTGGAGATTCTCAGCTCACAGGCTTACGCCGACATGGCGTCACCACTGACTATCGCGCTGGGTAAGGACATCGGCGGACATCCGGTAGTGGCTGATCTAGGAAGAATGCCGCATGTGTTGGTGGCTGGAACGACTGGTTCTGGTAAATCGGTAGCAATTAATGCCATGATCCTGAGCCTCATCTACAAAGCGACCCCTGAGCAGGTGCGCCTAATCCTGGTAGACCCGAAGATGTTAGAGCTGTCTGTATATGAAGGCATTCCGCATCTGCTGGCACCTGTGGTGACTGACATGCGGCAGGCAGCCGGTGCGCTACGCTGGTGTGTTGCCGAAATGGAACGGCGTTACAAACTGATGTCGTCACTGGGTGTGCGTAATCTCGGCGGCTATAACCAGAAGATTCGTGATGCGATCAAAAATGAGCGGCCGCTCACCAACCCGTTCAGTCTGACGCCTGATGCCCCTGAACCACTGGAGGAGATGCCGCTGATTGTGGTCGTGATCGATGAGCTGGCTGACTTGATGATGGTAGTGGGGAAGAAAGTTGAAGAGTTGATTGCCAGGCTTGCGCAGAAGGCCCGCGCTGCAGGAGTGCATTTGTTGCTTGCCACCCAGCGTCCTTCGGTGGATGTTATTACCGGCCTTATCAAAGCCAATATTCCGACACGGGTTGCATTCCAGGTATCAAGCAAGGTGGACTCGCGCACCATACTAGATCAGATGGGTGCTGAAGCCTTGTTGGGGCAAGGCGATATGCTTTATCTTCCGCCCGGCAGCGGCTACCCGCAACGGGTGCATGGCGCTTTTGTCGCCGATCAAGAGGTTCACCGGGTAGTGCAATACCTTAAGCAACACGGTGAGCCACGCTATGTGGACGGCATACTTAATTCAATTGAGGATGAAAACGACACAAGTGGTGTGGAAGGTGGCTCACTTATGCAGGAAGGTAGCGAAGCTGACCCCTTGTACGATGAAGCCGTTGCGTTAGTACTTAAATCTCGCCGTGCCTCGATTTCATTGGTACAGCGGCACCTGCGCATCGGCTATAACCGTGCTGCACGCCTGATCGAAGAGATGGAGCGCTCCGGCTTGGTTTCCACAATGCAAAGCAATGGCAACCGGGTAGTGCTGGCTCCGGCACGGGACGACTAGATAATTCCAATTCCATTTCATTAGTGATACTTCGTTAATATCCTCACTCGCACCTTGCCGTACTATTCGTGCTATCTGCGATGTTCATTTGTCATCACCTTGTTTCACTTTCGAAGGGAAGGTGAAATAAGCTAACTCTCTAAACTGAACTCGCAAGCATAAAAAATCCCCGACTCATCTGAATTGGGGATTTTTTATTGTAAGGTGCCTGGCGATGACCTACTTTCACATGCGGAATGCACACTATCATCGGCGCAACTTCGTTTCACGACCCTGTTCGGGATGGGAAGGGGTGGGTCCAAAGCGCTATGGTCGCCAAGCGTAACTTTTATCATGGCAAGTGATGAGAAACCAAGAACTAGAAAGCTCTTAAGATTCTATCGCAAGCCACAGTCTGGAAGAAGTAAATTAGGGTTAGATTATATCAGGGCAAACACCATATACCTTGCTTAAGGTTATGGGATCAAGCCTCACGGTCAATTAGTATCAGTTAGCTTAACGCATTACTGCGCTTCCACACCTGACCTATCAACGTCGTGGTCTTCGACGAACCTTTAGGGGGGTTAAACCCCCGGGAAGTCTCATCTTGAGGCGAGTTTCCCGCTTAGATGCTTTCAGCGGTTATCTCTTCCGCACTTAGCTACCCGGCGATACGACTGGCGTCATAACCGGTACACCAGAGGTGCGTCCACTCCGGTCCTCTCGTACTAGGAGCAG